>NZ_QSBK01000006.1:0-115590 GCF_003465685.1 Collinsella sp. AF04-24 | reverse complement strand
CAACGCGTTGCGCTGAGTCCTGAGGCTGTTGCAATGAAAATGAGAATCAAGGCTTTTGTAAATTTGGAAAGTTACACGTTACTAAAGGGAATGTAGATAAATTATTAGGTATACTACTGACAGCTTCCAAGGAGCTAAAGAGGTCCCTAGCGCCTACGGGGAATTTGTATCGATAAGGGGTACAAATTCCCACTAAGCGCTCGGGACCCCTTGTAGGAAAATGTCCTAAGTGTGGCAACAATATTGTATTAAAAAAATCGTTTTATGGTTGTTCAAATTATCCTGAATGTACCTTCACTTTAGCTGAACATTTTAGAAAGAAAAAACTCACCAAAACAAATGTAAAAGAATTACTAGAGGGAAAAGAAACCCTGGTAAAAGGAATCAAAACGAAAGATAGAAAGTCCTACAATGCCGTTGTAAAAATCGGAGAAAAGGGATATATTGATTTTATCTCTTTTTCAAAATAAGCATAAAAGCCCTTTAAAGAGGGCTTTTATATATTAATCACAAATCACAAGTGATTAATCACAAATCACTTGTGATTTGTGATTCCTAATGATACAATATTACTATACAAAAAAAGAATGGGGCGTAGTTATGGAGAAGGAAGAACTCAAAATACTTGAAGAATTAAGACGTATTTTAAACAGTAAAAATGAAGCGATTGTTACTATAAACATTTTTTCAAAGGATTGCTTAGTCCTAAATAACATGCACTTTCGCTGGAGGGTCGCTGTTTGGCGGCCCTCTTTTTTGCACAGGCGCAGTGGGATGGTAATATCGTTACGTTTGAACTGTTTCGATGTGAAACCGAGGAGATTCCCTCTATGAGTGCTGACTACCCGTCAATGACTACGGCCGAGATTCGCTCTAAGTTCCTCAACTTCTTTGAGGAGCGCGGTCTTAAGCTCTATCCTTCTTCGTCCCTCGTTCCCGACGATCCTTCGCTGCTGCTCGCCAACGCCGGCATGAACCAGTTTAAGGAGTACTACCAGGGTAAGAAGACCATGAAGGAGATCGGCGCGATCTCCTGTCAGAAGTGCGTTCGCACCAACGACATCGACTGCATTGGCGAGGACGGCCGTCATCTGTCCTTCTTTGAGATGCTCGGCGACTTCTCCTTTGGCGGCGTCTCCAAGCAGCAGGCCTGCACTTGGGCCTTTGAGCTCATCACCAAGGAGTTCAAGCTGCCGCTCGACCGCCTGTACTTCACCGTCTTTACCGAGGACGACGAGACCCACGACGTGTGGCGCTCCCTTGGCGTTGCCGAGGATCACATCTCTCGTCTGGGCGAGGACGATAACTTCTGGGCCGCTGGCCCCACCGGTCCCTGCGGTCCGTGCTCCGAGATCTACTTTGACATGGGCGAAGAGGTCGGTTGCGGCAGCCCCGACTGCAAGCCTGGCTGCGACTGCGACCGCTTCCTTGAGTTCTGGAACCTCGTGTTTACCCAGTACGACCGCCAGGAGGACGGCTCCATGCCGGAGCTGCCGCACCGCAACCTCGATACGGGCATGGGTCTGGAGCGCATGGCCGCTATCATGCAGCACAAGACCGCTAACTACGACGGCGATCTGATGCAGCACCTCATCAAGCTCGGTGAGAAGATCAGCGGCAAGACCTATGACGCCGACGATTACTCCGGCGCCAGCCGCTCCCTGCGCATCATCGCCGACCACTCCCGTGCCGTCGACTTTATGATCTCGGACGGCATCCTGCCCGGTAACGAGGGCCGCGAGTACGTCCTGCGCCGCCTGCTCCGTCGTGCCGTGTTCCACGGTCGTCTGCTGGGCATCGAGGGCGCCTTCCTGACCAAGTTTATCGACGAGGTCAACGCTCAGATGGGCGAGGCTTATCCCGAGCTGCTCAAGAACGTCGCGCTCGTTAAGGGCATCGTCGCCTCCGAGGAGGAGCGTTTCTCAACGACGCTCGACAACGGCCGCGTTTACCTGGACGAGGCCCTGGCCGCGCTCGCCGACGGCGCTGTCCTTCCGGGCGATGTTGCCTTTAAGCTTCACGACACCTTTGGTTTCCCCATTGACCTGACTGTCGAGATCGCCGGCACCGCCGGTCACGACGTCGACATGGATGGCTTTACCGCTTGCATGGAGGACCAGAAGGCCCGCGCCCGCGCCAACGCTAAGGGCGATGCCTGGGGTAGCTTTAACGACGTGTGGGTCGAGCTTTCCGACAAGGTTGCCGCGACCGAGTTCGACGGCTATGACAACGACGTCATCGAGGGCGCCAAGGTTGTCGCCATCGTGAGCAACGGCGAGTCCGTCGAGTCCGTTGCCGCCGGCGAGGACGTCGAGGTCGTGCTCGACCGCACCCCGTTCTATGCCGAGATGGGTGGCCAGCAGGGCGACGCCGGCGAGCTTTCCGCCGAGGGCGTTGCGCTGACCATTTCCGATACCAAGAACCACAACGGCCTGTATGCCCACGTCGCCCACGTCGCCGAGGGCACGCTGACCGTCGGTGCTACCGTGACCGCCGCGCTCGACGCCGAGCGCCGTGGCTTCCTGCGTCGCAACCACACCGCCACGCACCTGCTCGACGCCGCGCTTAAGCAGGTCCTGGGCGAGCATGTCTCCCAGGCTGGCTCGTTGGTGACGCCCGAGCACCTGCGCTTTGACTTCACGCACTTCGAGGCCCTGTCCTCCGAGCAGCTCAAGGCTGTCGAGGACCTGGTCAACCAGCAGATCTTCGCTTCCAAGCCGGTTGTGACCCGCGTCATGGGCATCGACGAGGCCAAGGCCGCCGGTGCTGTCGCCCTCTTTGGCGAGAAGTACGGCGACGTCGTCCGCGTTGTCTCCGTGGGCGCCGAGGACCAGCCGTTCTCTCGCGAGCTCTGCGGTGGCACGCATGCCGCCAACACCGCCGAGATCGGTCTGTTCAAGATCATCTCCGAGTCTTCCACGGGCTCCAACGTCCGCCGTATCGAGGCCGTGACCTCCAAGGGCGCTCTCGACTACATGGCCGACCGCCTGGCGCTCGTTGACGCCGCTGCCTCTGCGCTCAAGTGCCGCGTTGATGAGGTTCCCGCCCGCGTGGAGAACCTGCAGGCCGAGCTGCGCGAGACTTCCAACAAGCTCAAGAAGGCACTCACCGGTGGCTCCTCCGATGCGATTTCCAGCGCCATCGAAGGCGCTGTCGAGCTGAATGGCTACAAGCTCGTTGTCGCTGAGCTCCAGGGCCTTGAGGCTGCCGACCTGCGCAATGTGTGGGATACCGTGCACCAGAAGGTCGCCGGTCCCGTCGCCTGCGTCGTCGCTAGCGTGACCGAAAAGGGCACCCCGGCCCTGCTCGCTGCCGGCTCCGATGACGCCGTCAAGGCCGGTTTCCACGCCGGTAACGTGATCAAGCAGATCGCGGGCCTGGTCGACGGTCGCGGTGGCGGTCGTCCCAACATGGCCCAGGCTGGCGGCAAGAACGCTGCCGGTATCGCCGATGCCCTCGCGGCTGCCAAGACCGCGCTCGGACGTTAAGTAGTCGCTGTGGTCGCGCTCGCGCTGGACATAGGGGAGACCCGGATTGGCATTGCCGTCTCGAGCCGTGATGGCAAGATGGCAATGCCCGTCAAGGTGCTCCCGGCTGCCGAGGTCACTGGCATGGCCAAGACGTTCCGTTACCTGGTTGAGGACTATGAGCCCGATATCCTTGTAAGCGGACGTCCCTTGACCATGGCCGGTGAGCCCGGCCCCCAGGCCGAGCGCGTTGCCGCCGTTGCGCAAAAGATTGCCCAAGAGCTCGATCTTCCGCTTGAGTTTGAGGATGAGCGCCTGTCCTCGCAAGAGGCAAAGCGTATCCTACGCGAGCAGGGACTCAACGAAAAGCAGATGAGGGGCAAGATTGACATGATCGCCGCCAGCCTGTTCTTGCAGACGTGGCTCGATCGCAAAAACGAGGAGGTTTCGCATGCCTAGCGCTTCCGATCCGCGCCAGCCGAATCGCCAGGGGCAGCCTACGCCGCGCCCTGTATCGTCCGGCCAGCGTCCGATGCAACCGACGCAGCGTGCGGCTCAGCCTGCTGCTCGTCCCGCACAGCCCTCCTCTCGTGCAGCACAATCTGCTCAGCGTCCTGCCCAACAGCCCGCTGCCCGCGCAGCCCGGGCCGCAAGCGGTACCCGCTTTAAGCAGCAGGCGCCCACGCAGCGTGCGCAGGCGCCTCAATCGCATACGCGTGCACATCATGCTCACGGCACACATGGCGTAGCTCCGGCCACGCGCTCGAGCTATAACACGCATGCCCGCCGTGGCGTCCAAAAGAAAAGCTCTCCGGTGCCTATGATTATCGGCGTTGTTGTTGCCGTACTTGCTCTTGCTGCCATTGCCTTCTTTGTCGTTCCGGCCGTCAAGGGCCTGTTTTGCGGGGAGGAGACAGGCGTCACCGCTGGCCAGCGAGTTACCGTCACGATTCCCGAGGGAGCTTCGGGCGATACGATCGCCTCGATTCTCTCCGAGAACCATATTGTCGAGAATCCCAAGGATTACTACGCGGCGGTCAAAAAGCTCAACGCAGATATGTCGCTCAAGCCCGGCACGTACTCGTTCACGACGCTGATGGATGCGACCAAGGTTGTCCAGCAGCTCATGGAGGGGCCCAATGCCGGCTCCGATGCGCTGACTATCCCTGAGGGCCTAACGGTCGACCAGGTCGCCGATCGCGTGGCCGCGGCATACGACAGCATCTCCAAGGAAGACTTCCTTAACCAGGCCAAGGCGAGCAATTATGTGAATGATTACGCTTTCCTTAAAGATGCCGCGAACGATTCGCTCGAGGGCTTCCTATTCCCCAAGACCTATTCGTTGGGTAAGGACCCGTCTGCCGATGATGCGATTCGCGCCATGCTTGACCAGTTCAACGCCGAGTATAAGTCGCTTGACTTTGCCAGCTGCGAGGCCAAGATCAAGGAGCGCTATGGCGTGGAGATGTCCGATTACGACATCGTTAACCTTGCCTCGATCGTCGAGCGCGAGGGCCTCAACGCCGATCAGCGCGCGCATGTGGCTTCGGTTTTCTATAACCGTATGGCGGGCAAGCTCGATGGCCTGCGTTACCTCAATAGCGATGCGACCATGATGTATGTCACCGGCGGCGAGGTTACCGCCAACGACCTGCAGAGCGATAGTCCGTATAACACCTATAAGCATGAAGGCCTGCCGCCCACGCCCATCTGCTCTCCGTCGCTCGAGGCGCTCAAGGCTACCCTTGAGCCGACCGACTCTGATGACCTGTATTTCTATATTACACAGGACGAGGAGTATTTCTCGAAGACCTACGAAGAGCACCAACAGTCTTGGAATTGATCATGAGGATTTTTAGCCCCAAACGATATGTTGCCTCAGTTGACCGCATCGACCTCGATACCCTCTGGGCCGACGGCAAGCGCGCCATTCTACTCGACCGCGATAACACTCTGGTGCCGCGCGATACCGAGCAGGTTCCCGCTGCGGTTTCAGCTTGGCTCGAAGCCGCCCATGCCAAGGGCTTTAAGCTGTGTATGGTGTCCAATAACTGGCATCGCGACCAGGTCATGGCATCGGCGCGCGAGCTGGGGCTCGAGGCTATCAGCCACGCCATGAAGCCCGCCCCGTTTGCCCTGAAGGCGGGTCTTAAGCGTCTGGGCGCCACGGCCGACGAGGCCGTGCTGATCGGTGACCAGCTTTACACGGACGTGTGGAGCGGTAACTTTGCCGGCGTTGACACTATTCTGGTCAAGCCGCAGGCGACCCAGGACCTGTGGTACACGCAGATCTTCCGTATCTTTGAGCGCCGGGCCCTGCGCGACCTTCCCTGCGAGGAATAGGTTTCGCCATGTCTCAGCACATCAAACACGGCTGCGACCATATCTTCTTTATCGGCTTTTTGGGCGCGGGCAAGTCGACGCTTGCGCGCAACGTGGGCACTATGTTCAAGCGGCGTTTTATCGATACCGATCGTTTGGTTGTGCGTCGATGCGGCAAGTCGGTGACCGAGATATTTGAGACCGAGGGCGAGGATCGTTTTCGCGAGCTCGAGACCTCGGCACTCCGTTCGCTTCAAAGCGAACGCAGCCTGCTGGTATCGTGCGGGGGCGGCATCGTCGAGACGCCGGTGAACATTGAGCTGATGCACGAGATGGGTACCTGTGTGTACCTCGAAGGCGACTTTGAGGACTCGTTGCGCCAGATTCGCCGCTCCGATACCCGGCCCGATTTCCGCTCGCCCGAGCACGCTGCGCGCCTGTTTGAGCATCGCCGTCCGCTGTATCGCCGGGCCGCCGATATTACCCTTGATATTCGCAACAAGTCCTTCGAGGACGTTTCCTACCTTTGTGCCGAGATGCTTTTGGAGCGTGGACTGCTATGATTCGCCGTCAACTTATCAATTTCCAAAACCGCAGTGTCGATGTCCGCGTCGGATTGGGCGCGTTCGAGGAGCTGCCGCGCATGTTTGCCTCGGCTGTGGGCAAGCCTAAGCGCGCGATGGTGGTTTGGAACGACGCCACATCCGAGCGTTTTGGCGAGGCTGTCGAGCATGCACTGGTTGACGCCGGTTTTGCCGTGTCGTTGCTCGTCCTCGAGGTTTCGCCTGCCGGTGCTACGCTGGTCGATGCCGATACCGTCTTTGGCGCCCTGTCGGCTAATGGCATTACCTGTGACGATCTCGTTGTCGCTGTCGGCGACACGGCGATCTGCTCAGTCGTTTGCTGGTGTGCCAATCAGTGGTGCGGTCGCACCGAGTGCGCCTTGCTGCCGACGACGTTTGACGCCATGCTCACGGTCGCGACGACCATGAAGCCGCTCGTTGCCTCGTCGGCGAATGCGCTTCCCGCTATCGCGTTCCGTCCCGAGCCGGGCTTGGTCGTGTGTGACCTCGACCTTGTTCGCGCGGCGGACCCCGAGGACCTTAAGCTCGGTTATGCGGTACTTGTTGGCACCATGCTTTCGAGCAGCAAGTCCCGCTGGAATCAGTTTACCGAGACCATTCCCGAGATTCTCTCGGGCGAGGAGGTCGCGCTCGTCAATGCCGTTCAGTGGTCTCAGACTGCTCGTAAGGACGTACTGATGGCCACGAACCCGAGCGCCCGCCATGCGCTCGATTTTGGCAAGACGGGGGAGTGTACCCTGCGCGCCTGCTTTGGCGATGCCGCTTCGCCGGTGCCTGCCTACCAGCTGTTGTCCGAGGGCATGCGCTTTGAGGCGCGCCTAGCACATGATGCCTGCGACTTCGATATCGATTACGTCTTTGAGGTCGATGACTGCCTGGAGGACTTTGGTATCGAGGAGCTTGCCTTCGATCTGGAGCCTGCCGCATATATCGAGGAGTTCCGCAGGCAGCAGTTTGTCCGCTCGAACCGCAGCATGTTGCCGCTGCCCGCGGCGCTCGGCGCCATTCGTCTAACGAGCGTTGAGGACGAGGTTCTCGACCGCCATGCTCACGCATACTTGGCTTCTCGTAACGAACTTCTCTAGGATTTATTGACATCCATCGTCTTTCGTATCATGTTGAGGGGCGGGTTTCCAATCGGTTGCGAATCGCTCGCGATTCCGTTCGTTGATTGAGCCCGTTCCGTCTTTATGAAGACAACAAGAAAGGAATCTGCATGTCTGAGTTTGCTGCCGGTCCTGCCGGTCGTATCGAGCGTGTCCGTGCCCTGATGGTTGAGCGCGGTTACGACGCCATCGTGGTGCGCGACGAGGCCAATCTTCGTTGGCTTACGGGCGTCAAGGGCGTCTTCGATTACACCTTCGAGTTCCCGCACGCTGCGTTTATTACGGCCGACCAGTGCCTGTTCCATACCGACTCGCGCTATCTCAACAGCTTTGAGGAGAACACGCCCGCCGGCAGCCCCTGGGTCTACGACATGGACGAGGGCACCATCCCCGGTTGGGTCGCCGGCAAGATCGCGGCCAATAAGTGCCGCGTCTGTGCTGTCGAGGACGATATGCAGATCAACTTCTACCAGGGCATTCAGCGTGGTCTGGAGGATCGTTCCGTCGCCTGCATGCTGCCGCTGATGCATGACGACATTCGCAAGATGCGCGCCATCAAGGACGCCGAGGAGATCGAGCTCATGTGCCATGCGCAGTCGATCACCGATGCCGCCTTCCAGCATATGCTCGGCTTTATTAAGCCCGGCATGACCGAGAAGCAGGTTCGCAACGAGCTCGAGAACTTTATGTTCGCCAACGGCGCCGATAGCCTTGCCTTCGGCTCCATCGTGGCGAGTGGTCCCAACACCGCCAACCCGCATGCCGTGCCGAGCGACCGCGTGATCGAGAAGGGCGATTTCGTTCTTATGGATTACGGCGCGGGCTACTGTGATTACCGCTCCGACATGACACGCACCGTCGTGATGGGCGAGCCTACCCAGGAGCAGCTCGACCTGTACGCGCTCGTGCGCCGTACACACGAGGAGTGCGTCGCCGCCATCCATCCGGGCGTTGAGGGCAACGACATTTTCAAGCTTTCCAAGAAGATCATCGGCGATGCCGGCTATGGCGATTACTACAACCATGGCTTGGGCCACGGCGTTGGTATCGACATCCACGAGCTGCCCAACTTCAACCGTAGCAAGAACACCATCGAGATCGGCTCGGTTGTCACCATGGAGCCCGGCGTCTACCTGCCCGGCGTGGGCGGCGTGCGCCTGGAGGACTACGGCGTTGTCACCGAGAACGGCTACGAGCCCTTCACCAAGACCCCGCACGACCTGCACGTTATCGACTGCTAGTCTACTTCGGTAGATAGTTTGGGGCGGGGCGTCCGAATCGATCCGGACGCCCCGCGTTCTCTTTTTATGCGCTCTCCGCAGGCGCCGTCTGCAAGTGTATAATTTCTGTCGTATGTAATTTGGACGCTTGTGCGTTCTGCCCATAACAAGAAAGGTCGCTATGCCTACCATTTCTACCGCCGACTTCAAGAACGGCCTCGGTCTCCGTATCAAGGACAAGGTCTACACCATCGTCGAGTTCCAGCATGTCAAGCCGGGCAAGGGCGGCGCGTTTGTGCGCTACAAGACCCGCGACATCAAGAGCGGCCGCGTCGTCGAGAACACCTGCAACGCCGGCACCAAGTTCGAGAGCGTTATGCTCACCACCCGTGAGTTCCAGTACCTCTACAACGATGGCACCGACTACATTTTCATGGACAATGAGACCTATGAGCAGGTTCCTGTTCCCGAGGACATGGTGGGCGAGAACTCCAAGTGGCTGCGCGAGAACGACATTTGCCAGCTGCTCTTCGCCGACGATGAGCTCATGGGCGTGACCCCGCCGATGTTCATCGAGACCACCATCGTCCAGACCGACCCGGGCTTTAAGGGCGACACCGTCCAGGGTTCCACCAAGCCGGCCACGATCGACACCGGCGCCGTCATCCAGGTCCCCATGTACCTCAACGAGGGCGAGGTCATCAAGGTTGACACCCGCGACGGCAAGTTCGTCTCCCGCGTCTAGCAACCAACTCTTCTAGGAGGACTCATGCCCCAGGAAATCAAGATTGACGGCATCGGCATTTCGCCCGATGTTCTGACCGCCATCGTCTCGCGCGCCGTGTCGGATGTCGAGGGCATCGCCTCCGTTGGCGTCAAGGACCTTGCCACCAACCTTGTCTCCATGATGCTCTCGTCCAAGGCCCCGGCTTCCGAGCCGGCGGTCGAGGCCGAGGTCATCGGCGACAAGCTCGCACTTACCGTGCGCGTTGTGGTGTTCTTTGGCTATCCGTTCAAGAAACTCGCCGTGGCCGTTCGCGCTGCCGTGGTCGCTGCCATCGATGCCCAGGTTGGCGTTGAGGTCGAGCGCGTTGACGTTTGCATCGACGGCCTCGTTTTCCCCAAGGAGTAACCTTTGAGCCTTAAGGTTTATCGCGGGCGCACGCTTGCCCGCAGTCAGGCGCTGCAGCTGCTGTTCCAGGCCGAGGCCACGGACAGCCCGCTCGAGCGCGTCCTCGAGGGCGATTTCCTGATCTCGAAGGGTCCCCTCGACCCCTATGCGCTGGAGCTGTGCCGCGGTGCTTACGAGCATATCGACCGCATCGACTGCGCTCTGCGTTCCGTTGCCAAAAACTGGGATCTTATGCGCATGCCCGGCGCCGACCGCAATCTGCTGCGTATCGCCGTTTACGAGATGCGTTTCCTCACCGACGAGGAGGTCTCGGATGCCATCGTGATCAACGAGGCCGTCGAGCTTGCCAAGGCCTATGGCACCGACCAGTCCGCGTCGTTCGTCAACGGCGTGCTGGGTAAGATCGCTCGCAGTGAAGAGCTGCCGGGCGAGGACCTGTACCAGGAGCTGCTGGCCGAAGATCGCGCTCGCGAGGAGGCACAGGCTGCCGAGGCTGCCGCAAAGGTTGCGGCTGCTCAGGCCGAGGCTGGCGTGCTGGCCGAGGACGCGGACGCTGCTGAGGCCGTCGAGGCCGACTCCGTCGAGGAGTAGCCATGCCAGAGGGTTCCGTCCGCAACTTCGACGAGATTTCGGACCGCTTGGATCAGATCATCGCTACCGTTCGCTCCAAGGATACCTCCTTGGAGCGTTCGCTCGATCTGTTTGACGAGGCGATTGAGCTGGGCTCCCGCGCGGTCGACATGGTCGATAAGTTTGAGCTGACGCCGCGTGAGGCCGACAAGCTCGAGCAGGAATACGATGAGGATGCGGCAAACGAATCCCAGGATAGCTAGGCCGCATCTCCGGATACGAATGGTTGATGGCATTCATGAAACGCGTGCGTCTTGATGACGAACTGATTTCACAGGGCATCTGCGCCGATCGCGCGGATGCCCTTCGCACTCTTATGGCCGGCTTGGTCTCGAGTGGCGGCGAGCGTTTGACTTCGCCGGGCCTTAAGGTGATCCCGGGTCTGCCGCTGCACGTGAAGGGACGCATTCCCTATGTTGGCCGTGGCGGTCTTAAGCTCGAAGGCGCGCTTGATGCGTTTGGTATCAATCCGACGGGCCTTGCCTGTCTGGATGTGGGCTGCTCTACCGGCGGCTTTACCGATTGCCTGCTTAAGCGCGGAGCTGCGACCGTTGTCTCGGTGGACGTGGGTCGCGCCCAGTTCGATTGGTCGTTGCGTCAGGACGATCGCGTGACGCTGCATGAGCGCACAAACGTGACGCAGCTGCCTGAGCTTGGCTATGCCGGCGCTATCGACCTGGCTGTGTGTGACGTCTCGTTTACCAGCATCGCGAACATTATCGATGCGGTGCTGGCGTGCCTGGCGCCTACGGGTGCATTCTGCACGCTCGTAAAGCCGCAGTTTGAGGCTCCGGCGGCGCTGGTGGGCGAGGGCGGAATTGTGACCGACCCCGCCGTGCGCCGCGATACACTCGTTGCGGCAGTTGAACTCTTTGCTGCCAAGGGGCTGTTCCCGGTCGATGTGTGCGTGTCGCCCATTCATGGTGCCAAGGGAAACGTTGAGTTTTTCCTGTACGGCACGAGATTTGACCCCGGCGACCGAACGCAAGACGAGCTGCAATTCCAGGTATCGGTTTTGAACGAGAAAGCTGCAACGCTATGAAGGTCTTTCTGGTTCCCAATTACTACAAGCAAGAGGCGGTCGAGAGCGGCCTGATGCTCGAGCTTTGGCTGACGCGCCAGGGCTATGAGGTCGCATGGGCTGCCGACCAGCGATCCAAGATTCAGAGCACGCCTGATATTGACGGCTCCGATCTGGTCATTACGCTCGGCGGCGACGGCACGCTCCTGCGCGCTGCCCGCATCCTCAACCATCGCGAGATTCCTATCCTCGGTCTTTCCTATGGTCACCTGGGCTTTTTGACGGCCGCTAGCCCCGAGGAGCGTGACATTTTGCAGGTTGTGAGTGATGCCCTGTCCGGTGAGCTGCACGTGAGCCGTCGCGCCACCATCGCCGCGGATATCGTGTCCGTGCGCGAAGACGGTACGAAGGATGTCGTTCGCACCTTCGCCCTCAACGACATGGCACTTACCCGCGGTCCGCTGTCCGATATGGTCGAGTTCGACATCACGGTGTCGGGCCACCATATCGATCGACTGCGCGGTGACGGTGTCGTCGTTTCGACGGCGACCGGCTCCACTGGCTATGCACTATCCGCAGGCGGCCCCATCGTGAGCCCCGACTATACGGGCATGGTCTGCGTACCCATTGCGCCGCACACCATTCAGGCTCGTGCCTTTTTGACCTCGCCGAGTGATGTCGTCGAAATCTTTATGTCTGATGACCGTCCGAGCGTTCCGGCGATCGCTATCGATGGACAGTTTATTACCTGCGATGGCACCGTTGAGAGCGTGGCGGTGCGCCGCGGGCCCGGCGATGTGCTGCTGCTCGACTACGGCCCCGAGAGTTTTTACAACTCGGTGAGCCGCGTATTCTACGGAGTCCGTCATGATCGATGAGCTGCAGGTTTCTAACATTGCACTCATTCGCGAGGCGACGCTGGTGCCGAGTACCGGCCTGACTGTCCTGACCGGCGAGACCGGTGCCGGCAAGACCGCGCTGCTCTCGGCCCTCAAGCTTATTTTGGGTGAGCGCGCGGATTCGTCGACGGTGCGCGAGGGCGAGGCGCTGGCGAGTGTCGAGGCGCGCTTGTTCGACGGCCCGCACGACACGGAAGGCTTCACGGTCCAGCGCAGCCTTTCTGCCGAGGGCCGCAGCCGCGTGAAGATTGACGGCCGCATCGCCAGTGTGCGCGAGCTTTCGGAGCGCGTTGGCGTGATGATGGATCTGTGCGGCCAGCACGAGCACCAGCGCTTGCTCGACCCGGCGCATCACGTTGCGATGGTCGATGCGTGGGCAGGGCGCTCTGCGCTCGAGGCGCTGGATGCGTATCGCGCCTGCTTTAAGGCATCGCGCGCTGCCGCCAAGGAGGTTCGACGCGTCGAAGAGGCCTCACGTGCGCAGGGGAGCCGCGTCGAGGAGGCGCGCTTTGCCCTCGAGCGCATCGGCGAGGTCGACCCCAAGCCGGGCGAGTATGAGGAGCTCGAGGAGCTGCTGCCGCGCTCGGAGCACGCCGAGGTCTTGGTGGCGACGGCTAACGATGCCCATGCATCGCTTGCCGCCGAAGGGGGAGCGCTCGATGCCGTGAACAGTGCCGTGGCAGAGCTTTCTCGAATGGCTACCGTCGATCGCAAACTGGGCGACATTGCCGATGCACTTTCGGATGCTTGTATCTCCCTTGAGGATTGCGCGAACGAGCTTCGTGCCTATCGCGATGGCATCGCCTTCGACGCGCGCGAGCTCGCTCGCATGCGTGAGCGGTATTCCGACCTCAAGGGCCTGTTGCGTCAGTGGGGTCCCACTATGGACGATGTTTTCGCCATGCGCGATCGCTCTCAAGAGCTGCTGTCCCTGGTTGATGATGGCGATGAACAGATCAAAAAGGCGCGTGAAGCGCTTGGCGCGGCGGAGCGCGAACTGTTTGCTGCCGCCAAGGCGCTTAAGCGCGCTCGCAATACGGCGGCCCCGCGCTTCTGTCACGAGGTTGGCCGCCAGATGGCTCGCCTGGAGATGGGCGGCGCCGAGCTCGTCTGGGAGTCGCGCGATCTTCCCCGTGCTGAGTGGACGCCCGTTGGTCCTTCGAGCTACGAGCTGCTATACCGTAGCGGTGCCGGCTTGACGCCGCGCCCCCTGCGTCGAATTGCGTCGGGCGGCGAGCTCAGCCGCGTCATGCTGGCGAGTAAGGTGGTTTTGGGTAACGCCGACGGTGTTGATACGCTCGTGTTCGATGAGGTCGATGCCGGTGTCGGCGGCTCCACGGCGCGTGCGCTCGCGGGCGTGCTGGCAGATCTCGCCGCTACACATCAGGTGATTGTCGTAACCCACTTGGCGCAGGTCGCCGTCATGGCTGACAAGCATTATGTCGTCAGCAAGGAACCGGGCGTGGTTCCCCAGACGCATTTGGACGAGGTAACCGGCGAAGCGCGTACCGCCGAGATCGCCCGCATGTTGAGCGGCGATCAATCGGAGGCGAGCTTAGCGCACGCCAAGCAGATGCTCGAAGAAGCTCGAGGTTAGGTCGTATCAGCGGTGTTGGTGGGACAAACTAGACTGAAATTTTTGTCCCACTACGCGTTTTACTCAACGACCTTATCCGGCTGGATGAGCTCCTCGTAGTAGCTGATATGTTCGCGAGCGTCTTCAATCTCGGGCAGCAGGAAGTTGTAGATGACTTCGATGATCATCGTGGCGCTGATCTTAGAGAACGCAAAGTCGCCCGTCGTCAGCAGCGCTTCGTGGTTGACGGTATTAAAAATGTAGTCTGCCAGGCGCGCGAGCGGGGATTTGCTGTCGCTGCTGATGACGACTACGGTTGCGCCGCAGTTGCGAGCCGCTTTTGCCATGCGATTCAGTCGGCGCGATTTGCCGGAGTTTGAGATTAGCACGATGACGTCACCTGGGCGTAACGTGAGCGCAAAGCCAATTGATGTCTCGCTAATGGTGCTCGCCATGCAGCGCAGGCCCAGCTGCGAAAACTTAAACGTCGCATCGAGCGCGACCGCGTTGGTATTGCCCACAGCCGCAAACTCAATAACCCCTGCATGCTTAAGGGCATGCACAACAGCCGCCAGCGTATCGTGGTCGATCCCGTCGATGGTCGCATTAAGCTCGCTCACCTTGGCAGCCAGGATGTTCTTGAGGCTCTGCTCCATATTGTCGAGCGAGACCTCGTCAGTCAGGCCCTCGTTGCGCTGGCTTTCCAAATCCCTCGCCAACGAAAACTGAAAGCTGCGAAAGCTGCCAAAGCCAAGCTTGCGGCAGAAGCGCGAAACGGTCGCCTCGGACGTGGCGGCGGCGCGTGAGAGCTGAGCGGCCGTGAGGCGCGGCGCCTCGGACTGGTGCTCCAATATATAGTCGACAATGCGCTGCTCGGACTCGCTGTATCCCTGATGGGTACTAATGAGGGAAAGTGCGCTCTTGCTACTATCGGTCATGGATGGCTCCTGGTTGGCATGAAAATCTAATTTGATTTGCAATGCCATAGTATAAGGGCATTTTCAATTACAAGATACACCTTGCCGTTTCAAATGTTGATGGTAAACTTTCACCTACCGTTTACGGTTATGAAAGAACCTTTCACCGGAGAATTGCACCTTGTCTCTTCTCACGTGGACGGTAGGTTGGTATCTTTCAGTTGTGGAAAAGCGCGCAAGGACGCGTGTGTAGGGGAGCGCCTGCGGGCGCAAAACTTAAAAAGGAGGGACACATGGCTAAGTTTGACATCATCGCCGCCACCGGTTGCCCGACCGGTATCGCGCACACCTTCATGGCGAAGGAGGCGCTAGAGAAGGCAGCTGCCGAGCGCGGTCTGACCATTAAGGTCGAGACCCATGGCCAGGTCGGTGTCGAGAACGAGCTCACCAAGAGCGAGATCGCTGGTGCCAAGGCCGTCGTCGTCGCAGCCGATAAGGATGTCCAGGCTGAGCGTTTCGCCGGCAAGCCCATGGTTTCCGTTGGTGTTTCCAAGGCCCTGTCCGTTGAGGCCGCCGGTAAGCTGATTGACCGCGCGCTCGCCGCCAAGGGCGACAACACGGTTGCAGCCGCTGCCGATGTCGAGGACGAGGCCGAGGAGAAGGAGTCCATCGGTCACGTCATCTACAAGCACCTTATGAACGGCGTCAGCCATATGCTGGTCTTCGTCGTTGCCGGTGGTGTCCTGACTGCCGTTTCGTTCCTGTGGGGCATTACGTCCTTCGATTCGACGGCGTCTGACTACAACAGCTTTGCTGCGATGCTCAAGATCATCGGCGGCATCGCCATGAACCTCATGGTTCCGGTGCTTTCCGCCTACATCGCCGAATCCATCGGCAAGCGCCCGGCGCTCGTCCCCGGCTTTGTTGCCGGTATGATCGCCATCCAGGGCCTGCCTGTTAATGCCGAGACCGGCATGATCGACGCCGGTGGTGCCGGCGTGGGATTCGGCTTCCTGGGCGGCATCGTGGGCGGCTTCCTCGCCGGTTATGTCATCCTGCTGCTCGAGAAGGTCTTTGCCGGTCTGCCCAAGAACCTGGACGGCCTCAAGGCTATCTTCCTGTATCCGCTGTTCTCGACGGCTATCGTCGGCCTGGTCATGCTCGGCATTTCCGGCCCCATGGCTGCCATCAACACCGCCATGATGGACTTCCTCAAGGGCCTGTCCGCCTCTGGCGCCGTTGTCCTGGGTCTTGCCATCGGCTGCATGTGCGCCTTTGACATGGGTGGCCCGGTCAACAAGGCTGCTTATGTCACCGGTACCGCTATGCTCACCGAGGCCCTGGCTGCTGGTGTTGGCACCGATACCTACAACTTCGGCACCAACTTCATGGCTGCCGTCTCCGCCGCTTGCATCGTTCCGCCGCTGATCACCACCTTCGCCGTCGTTGTCGGCAAGAAGTACTTCAGCCAGGAGGATCACGACGCCGGTATCGTCAACCTCATCCTTGGTTGCACCCACATCACCGAGGGCGCCATTCCGTTCATGACCAAGAACATCTGGCCCGTCATGCCCATCATGATGCTCGGTTCCTCTATCGCTTCGATCCTGACCATTATGTTCAACGTCCACGATCCGGTGCCTCACGGTGGCTTCCTGGTCCTGCCCGTTGTCGAGAACGGTCCGCTGTGGGTCCTCGCGATCCTCATCGGCGCTGTGGTCGGTGGCATCCTGTTCGTGGCCTTCAAGAAGTACGACTTCGAGAAGAATCAGAAGGCCGCTCCTGCTGCTCCCTCTAAGGCGGTCGAGGCTCCCAAGCCCGCTGCTGTCGAGGCCCCCAAGGCCGAGGCTGCCGACTTCGTGAAGGTCGAGAATGTCTTTGTCGCCGAGGACTTCGCTTCTCGTGACGAGGCTCTGAGCTTCGTTTCCAACCAGGCTGTCAAGGCCGGTATCGCCAGTGACGCCGACGCCGTGATGAACGCCTTCCTGGCCCGCGAGGCCGAGGGCACCACGGGCATGATGGAGGGCTTCGCCATCCCGCATGCCAAGTCCGACGCCATTACCGAGGCTGCCGTCATCGTCGTCAAGGACGAATCTGGCGTGACCGGTTGGGACACCATGGACGGCGCTCCCGTCAACGTGGCCATCGCTCTGCTCATTCCCGGTGCCCAGGCCGGCACTACGCACCTCAAGATCCTGTCCAAGGTCGCCGAGGCGCTCATGGACGAGGACTTCCGTGCCACCGTCAAGGGTTCCACCGACGCCGCCGAGATCGCCAAGACGATCAACGCCCGCCTGGTCTAATCCCGCAACTCGCGAGTAACATCGCCCCTTGTATATAAGGCGGAGACTCCACTAGGAGTCCCCGCCTTTTTTCAAGCCACCCGGCAGTTGGGGGGGTGTTCCTTTCCTGCCGGCAGTTCGGGACACTCCTCAGTCCGCAGAAGGGCATAGATAACCCCCCTCAATATGATCTCCCGTACGAACAGAGATTCAGCCAGAATTCCGTTCGCACGATATTACTCTGGACCGACCAAGTTTCCGCAGCTTGCTCGCCCACAGAGGGCCGGGAGCGGCCTGTGAGATTTATCGCGAGTTCCGCACGAGCCGAAGAGCACTTAATGTGCTCTTCGTGCGAGCAGGACTGTAGAGCAGGAAATCTCACAGGCCGCTCCCGGCCCTCTGTGGGCGAGCAAACGGCAACCAACGACATCCGTCCAATAATTCGTGCGAAACACAATGAAAATCCGTTTGATGTGAGTTAATATAAACAACGTCGTGAATCTGACTCCTGCCGCATACACGACAGGGGTTAAACACAAAAAGGAGTCAATTATGGTTTCTGAGAAGGCTACCCTCGTTAATCCTCAGGGTCTGCACATGCGTCCGGCTGGTCTGTTCGCCTCCACCATGGGCAAGTATGCCTGTGACGTGACGGTCGTCACCCCCGAGAAGGAGGTCAACGGCAAGTCCCCGATGGCCCTCATGGCTGCCGGTATCCCCTGCGGCACCGAGGTCGAGGTCAAGTGCGACGGCGCTGACGAGGCCGAGGCTCTGGCTGCTGCCATCGAGCTCATCAAGAGCGGTCTTGGCGAGTAGAACTCAAACGGGTCGCATGTTGAACAACTAAGTTCATATTTGGGGGCGCAGTGACCTGTTGTAAGGTAGCTGCGCTCTTTTGTCATGGATATGGCAAAACGCTTTATCACATGACACGGAGAGAGGAATGGGAATGTATCAGGGAGTCAACGCTTCCGAGGGCATCGGCATCGGCACCGTCATGGTCGCCGTCGATCCCGACTTGACGTTTGAGCCGCACGAGGTTGCTGATTCGGCAGCAGAGAAGGAGCGCTATCAGACCGCTCTTTCGGTCTTCTGCGAGAAGACCCAGGCTCAGGCCGACCACATGAAGGAGACGGTGGGCGAAGCCGAGGCCGAGATCATGAGCGGACACATTGTCCTGGCTCAGGACCCGGGCATGACCGACGCCATCAACGCCGCCATTGACGGCGGCACCTGCGCCGAGCAGGCGCTCATGGACACCTCGACCATGTTCGAGAACATGTTCCTGTCCATGGACGACGAGATGTTCCGTCTGCGCGCGGCCGACATCGCCGACATCCGCACCGGTATTCTGGCCGAGCTGTTGGGCAAGGAGGTCGTCGACCTCTCCGTCTTGCCCGAGAACACCGTCGTTGTCGTGCACGACCTCACGCCGTCCATGACCGCCACGATTGATAAGGCCCACGTTGCCGGTAT
Organism: Collinsella sp. AF04-24; assembly: GCF_003465685.1. NCBI lineage: Bacteria > Bacillati > Actinomycetota > Coriobacteriia > Coriobacteriales > Coriobacteriaceae > Collinsella > Collinsella sp. AF04-24. The sequence continues at coordinate 96,958 of NZ_QSBK01000006.1, read as the reverse complement.
CGTCACCGAGACCGGTGGCCGCACGTCGCACTCCGCGATCATCGCGCGCGCCCTCGAGATCCCGGCTGTCCTTTCGGTTTCCAACAGCTGCACCGCGCTGCGCAACGGCATGACCGTTGTCGTCGACGGTGGCAAGGGTATCGTCGAGGCCGATCCCGACGAGGAGACGCTCGCTGCCTACACCGCCAAGGCCGAGGCCTTCGCTGCCGAGAAGGCAGCCCTCGAGGCCTTCCGTGGCAAGCCGTCCGTGACTGCCGATGGCATCAAGAAGATCATCGCCTGCAACATCGGTAACCCCGATGACGTGCCCAACGCGCTCGATCACGACGCCGAGGCCATCGGTCTGTTCCGCTCCGAGTTCCTGTTCATGGACTCTGCTGAGCTTCCTTCCGAGGAGGAGCAGTTCAACGCCTACCGTAAGGTCGCCAGCGCGCTCAAGGGTGCTCCGGTTATCATCCGCACGCTCGATGTGGGCGGCGACAAGGAGATTCCGTATCTGCACATGGTCAAGGAAGATAACCCCTTCATGGGCTTCCGCGCCGTGCGTTACTGCCTGGCCAATCCCGACCAGTACAAGGTTCAGCTCCGCGCTCTTCTGCGCGCCAGCGCCTTTGGCGACGTCAAGATCATGATCCCGCTCGTCACCTGCGTCGAGGAGGTCTTGGCTGTCAAGGAGCTCGTCGAGCAGTGCAAGGCCGAGCTGACCGAAGAGGGTCGCAAGTTCAACGAGAACATCGAGGTCGGCATTATGGTCGAGACGCCTGCCGCTTCGCTGCTCGCAGACCGTCTGGCCGAGGTCGCCGACTTCTTCTCCATCGGCACCAACGACCTCATCGGCTACACCATGTGCGCCGACCGTGGCAACGACACCATCTCCAACCTGTACCAGGTGTACTATCCCGCCGTGCTCCGCTCGCTCAAGAACATCATCGAGAGCGGCGTGAAGGCCGGCATCATGGTCGGTATGTGCGGCGAGGCCGCTGCCGATCCGTTGCTCGAGCCGCTGCTGATCAGCTGGGGCCTGGAGGAGTTCTCGATGAGCGCTCCGTCCATCCTGCGCGCCCGCAAGACCATCAGCCAGTGGACCAAGGCCGAGTGCGACGAGCTCGCCGAGAAGGCGCTCGCCTGCAACACCGCCGCCGAGGTCAAGGCACTGCTCGAGTCCGCAGCTCGCTAATTTGGTATCAGAGGTAACCGCGTGGTTGGAATGGGCCGGCCACGCGGCCCTCACATATACAGGGGGTACTGTAAATGTTCTACACGCTAACCGCTAACCCGGCTGTCGACATGACGGTTTCGAGCTCTCCGCTCGAGCCCGACGAGAACGTCCGCACCGGCTCGGCCAGCTACACGGCTAACGGCAAGGGCCTCGACGTGTCCTTCGCCTTTAAGAAGATGGGCGTCGACACCGTCGCGCTCGGCTTCTTCGCTGGCTTTACGGGCAAGTTTATCGTTGAGGAGGTCATGAACCTGGGCTGCCTGTGCCGCCCGGTCTGGACCGACGGTATCACGCGCATCAACACCTACGTCAACGATGGCCAGCATGAGTACGGCATCCTGAACCCCGGCGCTCCGATTACGCCGCAGCACCAGGAGGAGCTCTACAACATCTTGGACACCGCGGGCGATCTTGAGTGCCTGATCGTCTCCGGCTCCGTGCCTCCCAAAGCTACGCCCGACTTCCTGGCTCAGGTCATGGAGCACGCTCAGGCCCGTGGCGCTGACGTCGTCCTGGATCTGTCCTCTGACAAGCTCAAGGAGCTCGCTCACAAGAAGCCGCTGCTCATTAAGCCGAACCATCACGAGATGAAGGCCATCTTCGGTGTGCCGGTCGACACCGACGACGAGGTCCGCGTTGCCATGAAGCTGGCTCACGAGGCCGGCGTTCAGAACGTGCTGCTCACCCGTGGTAGCCGCGGAGACGCCTACTTCTCCAACGGCGAGGACATCTGGTACGCCAAGCGTGAGTTCAACATCAAGCTGGTCTCTTCCGTCTGCGCCGGCGACTGCACCCTCGCTGCGTTCCTGCACAAGTGGTACAGGAATCGCGACAACGTCGAGGAGGCCATGAAGCTCGCTATGGCCACCGGCGCCAACGTTGCCGAGTCCGTCGGCATCGGCGACTTCGGTCACGTCGACGAGTACAGCAAGCGCGTTGCTGTCCGCAAGCTCGATCGTCAGTAATCGAAACGCGACATATTCGTGCGCATGTGGTGCCCCGGTTTCGGCTGGGGCGCCTTTTTGTTCCGCCACGGGGGAGAGGTGTCCCGCCGTACTTCATCGCTTCCACACCGTTCGCCGAGTTGTTGTAGCCTTTTGCCGAAGCGTGGAATATACTTTCATTAACACGTTGCTTCGTGAAAGGAACATTCATGATTTACACGCTCACCGCAAATCCCGCTATTGACTACAACATCGCCTGCGACGGTCTTTCCGCCAACACCGTCACCCGCACGCACGACGCGGTCTATACGCCCAACGGCAAGGGCCTCAACGTCTCGTTCACCCTTGATCACTACGGTGTCGACACGACGATCTTGGGCTTTTTCGCCGGCTTCTCGGGTGAGTTTATCGTTAAGGGCGCCGAGGCCCTTGGCGTGCCCGTCAAGCCCGTGTGGACTGACGGCATCACGCGTGTCAACGTGTTCCTCAACGCCGGTCCCGATACCGAGTACAACATGGTCAATGCTGGTGCCGCCATCAATGCTGCCAACGAGCAGGAGATGTTTGAGCTCATCGATTCGCTTGACGACATGACCTGCCTGGTCATTAGCGGATCGCTGCCCCCCAACACTTCCGAGGGCTTCCTGGCAGAGGTCCTGCGTCGCGTGAAGGCGAAAGGCGCCGAGTTCGTGCTCGATATCTCGAGCCATCAGCTGGTCGACCTCATCGCCATGGAGCCGTTGCTCATTAAGCCCAACGATGACGAGCTGCTCGACATCTTTGGCATTAAGGTGAGCGGTGGCGATGACGAGTCCGTCAAGGCTGCTATGGCCGAGCTTCACGCCAAGGGCGCTAAGAACGTACTGCTGACCCTGGGTGGCGACGGCGCGTACTTCTCCAACGGCGAGCACATCTGGTTTGCCAACCGTACCTTTGAGGTCAAGGTGCTGTCGACCGTCTGCGCCGGCGATTCTTCGCTCGCTGCCTTCTTGTCCGTGTGGCACGACGCCCCCGAGCGCGTCGAAGACGCCCTGCGCCTCTCGATGGCTACCGGTGCCAATGTGGTCGAGTGCGCGGGCCTGGGCGATTTTGCCAAGGTGGACGAATACAAGAAGAACATCGATGTTCGTCAGGTCCGCTAGTTCCGGCACCTTGCCTGAATAGTTCGATTAATTCGCATCCGTCTTAGACCAGGACGGATGCGTTTTTGTTTATCGGACTTGCGTGTGCAGTAGAGGCTGTTTCTTGCTAGACTTCTTGCAGATGCAATCGATAGCCAATTTGATAGTCGTAGGAGGCCATAGGCATGTGCAATGTTTCGCTCAACGGTACGCAGCCGACCGATGCCTCCATCCGTGTCCTGCGTGCGCTTGAGGCGGCCGGTCTTGAGGCTTGGTACGTAGGCGGTTGGGTACGTGATGCCCTGATGGGGCGTCCCAGCCACGATGTCGACATGTGCTGCAGCGGCCTGTGGCAGGAGTCAAAAGCGGCGCTCGAGGCCGCCGGCATTGCGGTAGTTGAGTCGGGCATTAAATTTGGCGGCATTACGGCTATTTGCGATGGCGAGCGCATTGAGGTCACCACCTATCGCCTGGACGGCTTCTATACCGACGGTCGTCATCCTCAGAGTGTGGAGCGCGCCGCTTCGCTTGAGGACGATCTGGCGCGCCGCGACTTTACCGTCAATGCCATGGCGTGGCATCCCGAGCGCGGCCTTGTCGACCGCTACGATGGCCAGGGCGACCTAGACCGCAAGCTGATTCGTGCCGTCGGAGATCCCAAGCGCCGCTTTAACGAGGATGCCCTGCGCATGTTGCGTGCGGTGCGTTTTGCCTGCCGCCTGGACTTTGTGATTGAGCCCGAGACCAAGTGTGCCCTTGCCGAGTGCGCGCCGCTGCTCGATGCCGTGGCGCGCGAGCGCGTGGGTATTGAGCTCGAGGGCATTCTATCGACCGGCCACGGGGGAGACGCGATGCTGCGCTACCCCGAGCTCATCTGCGCCGCCGTGCCCGAGCTTGCGCCGGCTCGTGGGTTTGACCAGCGCAGTGTCTATCATGCGTTTAACGTCTACGAACATATCGCCCGCGTGCTGACGGTGGCAGGGGAGCTGGCGCTGTGCGATGGCGTGGCGCCTTCGCCGAGCTTAATGTGGGCAGCGTTTTTGCATGACGTCTCCAAGCCCGATTGCTTTACGGTCGATCACGCCGGCAGCGGCCACTTCTACGGTCATCCCGAGCTCGGCGCCAAGAAGGCGCGCGTCATTATGGATCGCCTGGCGCTCTCGCACGATTTGGTGCGCGATGTGTGCCTGCTCATCAAATACCATGACAAGCCGCTGCGCCCCGAGCGCTCCTGCCTGCTCAATATGATGCGCGCGCTTTCGGGCGAGGGCGTCGACACGCCGCGTCTGATGGACGAGCTCATGGATCTTAAGCGTGCTGACACACTTGGTAAGGCCCCGTCGTGCTTCTATTACGTCGAGACGATTGAGGAGATGCGCGCGATGGCGCACGAGCTGCTGAAGGCGGGGGAGCCCTATACGCTCAAGATGCTCGCCATTAACGGCGGCGACCTGATCCGCGCCGGTGTGAAGCCGGGGCCCGAGCTAGGCCAGCTACTCAACTCCGCCCTCGACGCCGTGATCGAAGACAACATTTCCAACGAGCGCGAAGCTCTTTTGGTCCATCTCAACTTGAATTAGCTACCCAGTTTACCTGCGCGTTCCATAACCTGCCGACAATTTTTTCGGCAATTTGGAATTTCTTCTTGCGCTGATGTTTTTTGTCCCGTAATATATGTCCTCGCAGCACGGCAGTGCAGATGTCATGTGGCCCGTTCGTCTAGCGGTTTAGGACGCCGCCCTCTCAAGGCGGAGATCACCAGTTCGAATCTGGTACGGGCTACCACGCATCTGATACCCGGTCTTCCCATGGAAGGCCGGGTTTTTTATTTTCAAACAACCGTCTGCAATTCCCGTTTGAACCAGAGCTTTGCGTTCTGCCTATGGCCCTTACGGGTACAATAACCAAGATATTTTGACTGTTAGAAGGAGTCTCATGACGGAGTCCTCTCAGCATACGTCTAAGCCCCAGGTCGAGGTTGAGGCCTCGGGCGGAGATGACAATAAGAGCGCACGCCGCGGCGCCATCTTTATCGGCGTCGTGCTGGTGGGTTATATCGTCTATCTGGTGGTAACCGGGCAGATGGGGCAGTTCTGGGCCGCTATGTCGAGCGTCCAGGCGCCATGGCTCGTTATCGCGTGTCTTTGCATGTTCATGTATCTGTTCTTTGGCATTGTGGCCTATGCGATCGCCGTTTGGCTCGACCCTTATTCGCCCGTCGGCATTCGCGACCTGATCTCGGTCGAGGCGAGCGGTATCTTCTTTGGCAACCTGACGCCCATGATGATGGGCTCTACGCCCGCCCAGATTTACCGCCTGACCAAGGCAGGCCAAAATGTCGGCGAGGCCGGTGCCACGCAGTTCACGCGCTTTATCGTGTATCAGTTTGGCCTCGTTGCCTGGGGCGCCATTCTGCTGCTTGCCCGAATGCCGTTTTTCGCCGAGCGCTATGGCGACATGACGCTGCTGTGCGTCTTTAGCTTTGGCGGTCACTGCTGCATTCTGCTTGGCATCTTTGCCGTCGCGCTCATGCCTAAGACCGTCACGCGCGTCGCGCACTGCATTATCAATTGGCTCGAGCGAATGGGCGTCTCGGCCACCAAGATTGAGGGCTGGCGTACGTTTGTCGACGGCGAAATCTACTCTTTCTCCGAGAAGTTCAAGCTTTCAGCCGGCCACTTTTCGTCCATGCTGCTCACGGTGGTCATCACCATGATGCAGCTCGCGTTTTTCTACCTCGTGCCGTATTTCCTGATGCTTGCCTTTGGCCACCACGAGGTCGACTTTTTCTCGGTCATGGCCGCGAGCGCCTTTGTCCAGCTGTTGAGCTCTGCGGTCCCCTTGCCCGGTGGAACTGGTGGCGCTGAGGGCGGCTTTGCATTGTTCTTGGGTCATTTCTTTGGGTCGGCTTCGACCGCCGGCTATCTGCTGTGGCGCCTCATTACGTTTATTGCGCCGACCATTTTGGCTGCGCCCCTGTTGGGCCTTAAGAGCGCCCACAACGAGAGCATCCATGCGCGCTGGGATCGCGTGATGCGCAAACTCGGCCGCACGCCTCAGACGCCCTCTGCGCCCACTAAGCCGCACCCCACGAATGCTGTTACCGTTGATCCCAAGAAGCACGCTCAGAAGGCTTCTGGGACCGCTAAGCCGGCTCATAAAGCCTATGTGCGCCAGACAGGCGACGGTATTCGCGTATCTCCGTCGGCACTCAATAAGAAGAAGCACCCTAAGTCGCAGTAGGGCAGTCGTGCGTTCTTCATATTGCCGGGCTTTTTTGTGCCGGATGGGGGATAATCCTCTTACGTAGATTATCTCTCATCTGTTGATGAATGCCCGCATATCGAAGGGACACGCCCATGGCCACCAGCAAACCGCGTATTGATCGCCGCATCGTTCGCAGCCGCAATGCCATCCTTTCCGCTTTCGAGCGCCTGCTCATGGAAAAGCCGCTGGCAGACATTACGGTGAGTGCCATCGCGCGCGAGGCCAATGTCGACCGCAAGACCTTTTACGTTCACTTTGGTACGGTCGACGGCCTGCTCGATGCCATTGCCGTCGATGTGGTGGAGATGATTGTCGACTCGGTCGAGAAAACGCTTGCTTCAATGGACGGTGACACCAACGAGCGCGCCCTGGGAGCGGCGGCGACCTTCTTTAAAACCGTTAACGAGGCGTTATGCAACAACCTGGTGCTCAATCGTCAGCTGATCGAGAACATTCCGCTCGATGATTTTATGGCTCGTCTTCGTGCACCTCTCGAGCACGAGATTGCCGAGCGCAATCTGCTGCCCCAAGGCCTTAAGGATGAGATGTTCGACTACTATCTGGCGTTTTTGCTGTCAGGCATTATCGGTATCTATCGCACGTGGGCGCTGTCTGACGGCTCGGTTCCTATTGAGCGCGTCTCTGAGGTCGCCAACGACCTGACTCTCAATGGCCTGTCGAGTCTGGAATCTCGCTTGGATTAGGCCTAATTGGGCTCGTCGGCGTGGAAATTCCTGTTCATGAAGTTCTCCGGCGCCTTGTAGACCTCGCCGCGTAGGAGCTGTAGCCTGAGGATCCTTAAAAGAAAGTCCAGTTTATCCTTCCCACTCCAATTGGGAATCCTCCGATGCGCCTTCGCACGCTTGCATGACCTCGATACCATGCGATCGTGCGAACTCGACGAGCTCTACGTTGCGGGCGTTTATGGTGCCGAAGGCGGCGGGGCACACGATAAGACGCGCGCAGTGGACGAGGAGCTCTTTGGCGCGGGCTATGGTTTTATCCCCGATCGGCTCGAAGGCGCGCTCGGCCACGCATTCCGCCGCTAGGTCGCGCGCAAGCTCGCAGTCGATGTCCCCTTCGTGCAGAACGCCCGCGTAGAACGCCTTGCCCTGCCGGATGAGCTGGCGAAACACAGCCGACCCCGTACCTGCGCCGGCGATGACGAACGTGTGCGCATCGCCGTGCGGGCGTCCAATTTCCACGCTGCCGAAGCGCTCGTTGAAGGTGCCATGTTGAAGGCCGTAGAGCTCGCCAATCGTCTCGCGCGTGAATATGTCCTCGGGTGCGCCGGCGCGGAAGACCCGGCCGTCCTTCACGCAAATCACCTTGTCGGCGCTTTTCTGCGCGAGCTCGAGTTCGTGGATGGACATGATGACAGCCACATTCCGCGATTTCGCAAGGTGGCGAAGTATTCGCAGCAGGTCGATCTGGTAGCGGATATCGAGATACGACGTGGGCTCGTCGAGCACGAGCACACGCGGATCCTGTGCGATGGCGCGTGCGAGCATGACGCGCTGGCGTTGCCCGTCGCTTATCTGCATGAAGTCGCACTCGGCGAGCTCTTCCATATGTGCGGTTTTCATGGCCTCGTCGACCCGACTATGGTCGTTAGGCGAGAGTGCGCCCATTCGCCCGGTGTAGGGATGTCTTCCCGCCTCTACGATATCGCGGCAGGTGAGGAGCTCGGTCCGGGGGCGATCTGTCAGCATAACGGCAAGGTTCCTTGCGAACTCCGCCGTCTTCCATCGGGAAATCTCCCGCCCGTCGAGCTCGACCGCGCCGGCAAGCGGTGCCAGATGGCGTGTGATGGTTTTCAAGATGGTCGACTTGCCCGAGCCGTTCGGCCCGATGAGCGCCACGACATCGCCCGGGCGAACCTCCAGATCGACGCCTTCGACTACGACCTTCTTGTCGTAGCCCGCCGACAGGTCGCTTATGCGGAAAAGCGGCGCTCCGTCAGCCTGCGTTTCGACCGGAGTTTCGAGGTTCGGCTCCGCTCGGAGGAGGCGTTCCTCGCGCAGTTCCGCACGAGCCGAAAGTGCCTTCTGGCGCTTTCGTGCGAGCTCAGGACTGTCTAAGCATGGAATGTCCCCTCCGAGCGTTTTGGGCCGCGGCGCGAATTCCCCCATCTACCTCACCCGCTTCTTCAACATGAGCGCGATAACCACCGGCGCGCCGAAGATGGCGGTGACAGCGCTGATGGAAAGTTCGACAGGAGAGAACAGTGTGCGCGCGATCAAATCGCAGCCCGCGCAGAAGATGGCGCCTCCCAAGAAGCACGCAGGAATCACGCGGATGGGCTTCGACGACTTTAGCACCGACTTCACGAGATGCGGAACCGCAATGCCTACGAACGACACCGGACCAGCGAACGCGGTCACGCAGGCGGAGAGCATGCTCGCTAGAAGGACGAGCGCCACGCGGAAGCGTGCGACGTTCACGCCGACGCTTTTCGCGTAGGCTTCTCCCAGCTGGAAGGCGGAAAGGGGCTTCGATATCGCGAATACGCATGCGCTTACGGTGATCACCACGACCGTGATGACCGCGACGTCGTCCCAGCTCGAACCCGAGAAGCTACCCAAAGACCAGTTGTGCAGGTTCACGATGGACTGGTCGTCGGCGAAGGCGATGAGGAAGTTCGTCGCCGCCGAGCAGATGTATCCCACCATGACGCCCGCCACGATGAGCATGGCCATGGAACTTATGCGCCGTGCAATGAGGAGCACGAAACCGATGGTGATAAGCGAGCCCAGAAACGCTGCGGCCACCATGGCCGGCGAGGACATGGCCTGGTTTGCGCCCAGAAGTACGATCATCGTAAGCGCGACGACGAACTTTGCGCCCGAGGAGACGCCCAAGATGAACGGGTCGGCGATGGGGTTGTTGAAAAACGTCTGCAGCAGGAACCCGGAGAGCGAAAGTGCCCCGCCGAGAAGCACGGCTGAAAGTACGCGCGGCAGTCGAATCTCCCAGATGACCTGGCTTTCCATGGAATTGGCCGCGCCGCCCGAAAGGATGCCGGGGATGTGGTCTGCGGGCACGAGCACGCTCCCGATGCACAGGTTGGTCCCGATGAGCACGATGAGGGCAACAGCGAGCAGCGCCGTCACGACGCGACACCGCGCGGCGCGCCCCGATTCGTCGTATGCCATGGAAAGTCGGCTTCTCATGGTGCTAGCCGAGCTTCCTCAGATAATGGAAGTCGCTCGTGTCATCGCCGGTGAACGCCCCGTGCAGCTCGTCGATAATGTCGGCGGTAGAAGTCATCTGCTGGTACATGTCGGCGCTTGTGACCCAGACGTTGCCGTTCCTCACGGCTTTGAACTGCGACAATAGCGCGTTTTTGCCTACGAAGTCGTTCAAGGTGGCAACCGATTCGTCGATGGTGCCGTTGTAGACGATGATGTCGGCATCCTTCGCTGTCGCGTAGAAGCGCTCCATTTCGAGCGTTACTGACGAACCTGACGTCGACGCCGTCTGCGCGTCATCGAGCGCGTAGCTGCCGCCTGCAAGCTCGATCATCTGCGCCACGTAGTCGCCCGCCCGCCGCGTGACGGCGGCCCCGTTCGAGTTAATGTAGAAATACGCCACGGTTTTACCTGACGACGCGAGCCCCGACGTTTGCTCGACGCGGGCCTTCTGCTCGTTGAACAGGTGCGTGGCCTCGTCTTCCTTGTCGAACAGGACGCCGAAAAGCTTAATCCACTCGACGCGCCCGAGTGCTTTGGGCTCGCTCGACGACTGTTCGGTGAGCACGACGAGCCCGAGCTTCTGCAGCTTTTCCTTCACATCGGGCGTGTGGTTGATCATGGTGTTCTCGATGGCGAGCGTGCAGCCCGAGGCCGATATTCGCTCGTAGTCGGGCGCGCTGTACTTGCCGCCGTAGGCGATCGCCCCACTTCCGAGCGCGCTTTTGAAGCCCGCGACCGAGCAATCGTCGGCTTTCGTGCCCGACATTAAGATATTGTCGTTCGCATCGAGCGCGTCGACCAGGCACATCGTCGCCGACGACACGAGGTACACCTTGTCGGCGGGGCGCCTTATGACCGCGATGTCGGAGCTTAACCCATCAGGTACCTTCGCATCTTGCGGCACCACGAGGAAGCGCTCCCCGTTCGAAACGCAGATAAGCCGCAGGCCGCCTTCGAACTCGTCGACAGTGAAGTGCTCGGCGTATTCAAGCTGAAGCGCTCCCGTCGGCTCCCAGCCGCAGCCCAAATCGGCGTTGTGGAAGTCGGCCGCGGCGCTTGAAGCCGTTCCCGCAGGGGAGCCGCCGCTTGCATCGTCGCCCGATTTCTCCTTCATGGTGGATGAGTCGAAGTGGAGCGTGTAGTCGATGGTGTGCGGCGTCGACATGGCGACGGTCTCGGCCGACACGGCGATGTCCTCGTCGAGCGTGACGGGTATCTCGAACGTGGAGTTGCCGCCGTCGTTTACGGGCGCGTAGTCCACGCCGTCGACGGTCATCTTGTCGTAGTTCGAACTCGACCAGGTGATGGTCGCGGTGTAGGTGTCGCCATCCTTCACAATTGTGGTGGGTGAGGCGATGCTTGCGCGCCCTGACCCGCCGGAAAGCGAGACGCTCACCGTGTATTCCTGAGAGCCCGCCGTGCCACCGGTCGCGTTCGGGCTCGCACTGCACCCCGCGAAGGGAAGCGCGAGCAGGGCGACGAGAACGCAGGCGATCGCGCGCGCCGCGATGCTGTGGAGCTTCCTGTTTTCCCCCTTGGGAAGAATCGACCGCATGGCGTTACTTCAGTGCGTCGGCGCGCAGATCGACGCCGGCGGATTCGAACACAAGTGTGCGGTCGTACCACTGCTCTTTTCTAATACTCCACGCGGCACAGGCGGTGTCCTCGTCGAGCGCATCAACGGGCACGTCGTAGGTGTACTTGCCTTCCGCGTTTTCCACATAGGGGATGAAGTCGGCCTCGCTCGCGGCGGCAGCCTCGTCGCCCGTGCCCATGAAGAGCTTGCCGTAGCCCGTGCCGGAAAGCGTCATCACGCAGTGCATGGAGCCGTTTTCCACGATGAGCTGGGCGTCCACGATCCTGAACATGTTCGAGCTGGAATCTACGGTGATTGGATAGGTGCCGTCGGCCACCTTGTCGGCGGTGATGGGGGCAGCGCTTGCGCCCGCGGGCGCATCGGCCGCCTGTTCGGTCTTTTCCTGGGAATCGGCATCGCTTGCCTTTGCGCTGTCGATTGAATTTCCGGCGCAGCCGGCGAGCGAGAATGCGCAAAGCGCCGCCGACAGGGCGAAGACGAGGGTTTTCTTCAACATGGAGGGGGTTCCTTTCAATCGCTTCGACCGCCCGTGCCGTGCGGTGGGCGGTCGGGATGCGAATGCAACGGGCATGCGTCGTCAGTCGGGTAAAGGCGCATGCCCGTTGCACGGGGACGCGACCGGCGCCCCCGTGCGCGGCGAGTTTACAGCTTGGCGATGGCGTCGTCCACGTGCGAGACGTAGATGTCGTCGACCGCGACGTTCTGTCCCAGACCCTGGAGCAGGCACGTCACTTCGAAGCCGGCGGCCACGAACTTCGCAGCCCAGCTGTCGGGGTCGGTCTCGTCTGCCATGTCGTTGTTCGCGTGGTCGCCCGCGACCACCATGAACGGCGCGAGCACGGCCTTCTTGTAGCCTGCGGCGCTCGCGGCGGCGATAACATCCTCGCAGGTCGGTTCAGCCTCGACGGTGCCGACGAAGAACTGCGTCAAACCCTCGTTCTTGAACACTTCCTGCATCTTGGCATAGTCGGCGTTGGAATCGGCTTCGGTGCCGTGGCCCATGAGGCACAGCGCCGTCTCGCCGTCGTCGAAGGACGCCATGTTCTCCTTAATGGCTGCGGCCACCTTTTTGTAGTCGTCGTCGGAGGTGAGCAGCGGGTCGCCGAGCGAGATCTTGTCGAACTTGTCGGCGTACTTGTCGAGCTCGTCTTTCACGTCGGCGTATTCCAGGCCAGCCATGAGATGCGTCGGCTGCACGACGATTTCCTTCACGCCGTCTTCCACGCAGCGGTCAAGCGCCTCGGTCATGTTGTCGATCGTGATGCCGTCGCGCTTCTTCAGCTTGTCGATGATGATCTGCGCGGTGAAGGCGCGGCGGATGTCGTAGTCCTGCCAGTACTTCTCGCGGATAGCGTCTTCGATGGCGCCGATGGTGATGTGGCGCGAGTCGTTGTAGCTCGTGCCGAAGCTCGTGACGAGGATGACCGGCTTCGCGGCCTTCTCCTTTTCACTAGATTTCTCGGAACTCGCGGAGGTGTTGGAGCAGCCCGCGAGCGCGACTCCGGCGAGCGCGACGGCTCCGGTTGCTGCGGCGCCCATGAAGCCGCGGCGTGACATCTGGTCGGACATGGTTTTTCCTTTCCTCGGTTTGCCGGTCCCCCGGCGACAGTTGCTTGTCGGCACAAGCGAAAGAAAAGCGCACCCCTCGGGGTTCACAAGGAGCTAACGCCACGGCGATGCCGTGAGGAAAAGGCGAAGCAGTCTGGCTTGGGGCGCGAGGCGGTTCGCCCGCGCGTCCTATACAGTAATGTCCCTTGCCCAGGATTCCCACCTGGTTCCCTCCGCAAGCCAGCGCGGGCTGTGCAGGCGCCGCGCCGGTCATTTCCTTTTATCCGATTGTCATATGCTCGTTGCCGAAACTTTTACTATGATAGTGGGCACTTGTGAACGTGTCAAAGCCAGCGCGGGCGGCATTGCGCCTCCTGCCTGCGTATTTGCGCCGATTGCTGCCGCAGGCGCCGTGTTTTGCCCGCTGCGCGAATGGCGGCGTAAACGGTTGCGATGAGAAACGGGAAGGGAAGGCTCGGATGATTCATATCGTTGGCGCAGGTTCGGGCGCCGCCGACCTTATCACGCTGCGCGGGGCGCGTCTTCTACGCGCGGCCGACGTGGTCGTTTGGGCGGGGAGCCTTGTGAACCCCGAGCTGCTCGCCGAGTGCAAGGAATCCTGCGTCGTCTACGACAGCGCGCACATGACCTTGGAGGAAGTGCTCGACGTGATGTGCACGGCGGATGCGCGGGGCGAGGAAGTGGTGCGCCTGCACACGGGCGACCCGTGCCTGTACGGCGCCATCCAGGAGCAGATGGACGCGCTCGACGCGCGCGGCGTGGTCTACGAGGTGGTGCCCGGCGTGTCGAGCTTTTGCGGTGCCGCGGCGGCGCTTCGCCAGGAATACACGCTGCCGGGAATCAGCCAGTCGGTCGTGATCACGCGGCTTTCCGGGCGCACCCCCATGCCCGCGGGCGAGGGCATGCGCACCATGGCGGAAAGCGGCTCGACTATGGTCATCTTCCTGAGCTCGGGTATGCTCGCCGAGCTTTCCGCCGAGCTTTTGGCCGCGGGCCGCAGCTCCGACGAGCCGGCGGCGCTCGTGTACAAGGCGACCTGGCCTGAGGAGCGCGTGGTGCGATGCACAGTGGGCACGCTCGCTGATGCGGGCGCGCGAGAGGGCATCGACCGCACGGCGCTCGTGGTGGTGGGCCGCGTGCTCGGAGTTCGCGGTGGGCTTGCGCACAACGGCGCGCAAGCGGAGTCGTACGAGCGCAGCAAGCTTTACGACCCTTCGTTTGCCACGGGGTATCGGAAGGCGAGCAGCTAGCGTGGCCTTCGAGCACTACATATATACCGGGACGACCCGCCTGCGCTGCGGCTACACCACGGGGAGTTGCGCCGCGCTTGCGGCGAAGGCGGCCTGCGAGATGCTTTTGTCACGAAAGCCCGTCGGCCGCGTGTCGATCGTCACCCCCGGCGGGCTGCCCGTCGAGACGGACGTGGTCGACGCATGTATCGGCGAGGGGTGCGCCCAGTGCGCCGTGCGAAAGGACGCAGGCGACGATGCAGATGTGACCGACGGCGTGCTCGTGTACGCGCGCGTGGAACATGCGGGGTCGGGCACGGGCGCTGCGGGCAGCAAGGGCGTGCCCGCGCGCGAATCGGAAGTTTCCGTCGATGGCGGCGTGGGCGTGGGGCGCGTGACGTTGCCCGGGCTCGAGCAGCCGGTGGGGGCGGCCGCCATCAACGCGACGCCGCGCGCGATGATCACTTCGGCGGTGCGCGAGGTGTGTGCCGCGCACGGCTTTTCTGGAAATATTGCTGTGACGATTTCGGTACCCGAGGGTGTTGCCCTTGCCGAAAAGACCTTCAACCCGCACCTGGGGATAGAGGACGGCATTTCCATCCTGGGCACGACGGGCATCGTCGAGCCGCGCAGCCTTGCTGCCTTGCGCGACAGCATCGAGCTCGAGATCCGGCAGCATGCGGCTATGGGGCGGCGCGGAGTCGTGCTCACGCCCGGCAACTACGGCGGGCAGTTCATCTCGGGGCATTTCCACCTAAACGGTGCGCCGGTGGTCTTCATCTCCAACTTCGTGGGCGATGCGATTGATTGCTGCGTTCGCGAGGGATTTACCAATGTCCTTCTTGTGGGACACATCGGCAAGCTGGTGAAGGTTGCGGGCGGCATCATGGACACCCATTCGCGTACCGCCGACTGCCGCGCGGAGATTCTGGCCGCCCACGCGGCCTTGGCCGGCGCTGGCGCGAAGACCGTGCGCGATATCATGTCGTCGGTCACGACCACGGCGGCGCTTGAGGTAATCGAGGCCGCCGGCGTGGGGGACGCTGCGCGCGCCTCGCTCGCTGTGGCAATCGAGGACAGGTTGCGCCGCCGCGCGGCGGGCGGATGCGACATCGCCGCGGTCGTGTTCGACGCCGAGCGCCGCGAGCTTTTCCGCACGTCGGGCGCCGATGCAGTTATCGGGGAATTGGGGGCGACGTATGAGTAAAGGCGTGCTGTACGGGGTGGGCACGGGGCCTGGCGACCCCGAGCTGCTCACGATCAAGGCCGTCCGCACAATCGAATCGTGTCCGGTCATCGCCGCACCACAGACGGCGGACGGGGCCATGGTCGCGCTCGACATCGTACGCGGTGCCGTCGACCTTACAGGCAAGACGGTGATCCCCGTGCGATTCTCGATGACGCGCGACGTCGAGCGCCGCGCGGCCGAGCATGCCTCGCTTGTTCGCGAGCTTGTCGCGCACCTGGATGCTGTCCGCGACGTCGCGCTGCTGAACCTGGGGGACCCGAGCATCTACGCCACATTCCAGCGCATAGCGCCCGACGTGCGCGCCCGCGGGTTCGAGGCGCGCGCTATTCCCGGCGTGCCGAGCTTCTGCGCGGTCGCCGCGGCGCTCGAGCGCGACCTCACGCCCGAGATGTCGTCGCCTCTGCACATCGTGCCCGGCGGCTACGACGACGTGCGCCGCGCAATCGGCTGGCCGGGGGCGAAGGTGGTCATGAAGGCGCGCCGCTCGCTTGCGGACACGAAGCGCATCCTTCGCGAGGAGGGCGCCTTCGACGGTGCCGAGCTCGTAGAGGACTGTGGGCTTCCGGGCGAGCGCGTGTACTGCTCGCTCGACGATGTGCCCGATCGGGGCAGCTACTTCTCGACGATGGTGGTGCGCTAGATGAGGGTTTCCTGCATAGCGTTCACTGAGAGGGGGTATGCGTTGGCGGAGCGCACCGCACGCGCGCTTTCCGATTGCGCGCAGACAGGTGAAGATGACCCTGGCTGGGACGTTTCCGTTTCGCGCGGGTTCGGCGAGGGGAAGGCCGACCTGCGCGCATGGACGGCGCTCGCGTGGGAAGCGTCGGACGCGCTTCTGTTCGTGGGCGCGGCGGGCATCGCCGTGCGGGCGATCGCGCCGCATGTCGCCTCGAAGGCAAGCGATTCCGCGGTTGTGGCGATCGACGAGGCGGGGCGCTTTGCCGTCCCGCTTTTGTCGGGGCATTTGGGCGGTGCGAACGAGCTTGCGCAAACTGTGGCACGCGCGGCAGGGGCCATCCCCGTCATCACCACGGCGACCGACGTCCGCGGCGTGTGGGCGGTGGATACGTGGGCGCGCTGTGCGGGGCTCGCCGTTTCGAATCCCGAGGCCATCAAGCGAGTGTCGGCGCGGCTGCTTTCGGGCGGGCGCGTGGCGCTCTATTCCGACATGCCGATTTCGGGACAGCCGCCTGAGGGGGTTGACATTGCGTCCGACCGCGCTCGGGCCGATATCGTCGTGTCGCCGTTCGCTGGCGCGAATGCAGGTGCGTCCGTTCGCGCAGCGGAGACGACGGGCGATGTCGTGCCCGCCGGTGAGGCGGGGAAGCCGGCGGGCGTGCGGGCGCAGGCGCCTGCGCCCGAGCCGCTTTGCCTTGTCGTGCCCTGCATCGTTGCGGGCATAGGGTGCCGTCGCGGTGCGTGCGCCGAAGCGATCGGGGAGGCGTTTCTTCTCGCGTGCGGGCAGGCGGGTATCTCGCCTTCGGCCGTGCGCGAGGCGGCGACGATCGACGTGAAGGCGCACGAGGAGGGTCTGCTCGCCTTCTGCCGCGCGCGCAAGATTCCGCTTGCGACGTATTCCGCAGAGGAGTTGTCGCAGGTCGAAGGCAGCGTTTCGCCATCTGATTTCGTGCGTGCGACGGTGGGGGTCGACAATGTGTGCGAGCGCGCGGCGCTCGCGGGCGGGGGCAAACTTATCTTCCCGAAGCTCGCTCACGGCGGCGTGACCGTCGCGTTTTCCAAGGTAACTATCGAACTTTCGTATAAGGAGCGGTGATGGGAAAGCTCTTCGTGGTGGGGATCGGCCCGGGCGGCCCCGACGGCATGACGATTGCGGCTCGGCGCGCGCTCGAGGCGGCCGACATCGTTGTGGGGTACACGAAATACGTGGAGCTCGCGCTCGCCGCCGTGCCCGACGCGGCGCATCTCGCGACGCCGATGATGCACGAGGTCGAACGGTGCCGCCTGGCGCTTTCGCGCGCGCAGAGCGGAGAAGCCGTGGCGCTCGTGTGCAGCGGTGACGCGGGCGTGTACGGCATGGCGAGCCCCGTGCTGGAGCTTGCGGAGGACTACCCCGATGTAGACGTGGAAGTTATCGCCGGGGCCACCGCGGCTCAGAGCGGGTCGGCGGTGCTCGGCGCCCCGCTTGCCCACGACTTCGCGGTCGTGTCGCTCTCCGACCTGCTCACGCCGTGGGAGGTCATCGAGCGCAGGCTCGCTGCCGTGGCGAGCGCCGACTTCTGCATCTGTTTGTACAACCCGCGCAGCAGAAAGCGCGCCGACAGGCTCTCGCGTGCGGCGAAGATTATGCTCGAATGGAAGGCCCCCGACACGCTCTGCGGCTGGGTACGCAACGTCGGGCGCGAGGGGCAGCAGTCGGGCATGTGCAGGCTCTCCGAGCTGGGGGAGTTCGACGCCGACATGTTCACCACCGTGTTCGTCGGCAACGCGGACACGAAGCGCGTAGGCGGCCGTATGGTCACGCCGCGCGGGTATCGGGAGATTCCATGCGAAAGGTAACGATCATCGGGGCGGGGCCCGGAAACCCCGACTTGCTCTCGCGAGCGGCGCTCGACGCGATCGACATCGCCGACGTGGTCATCGGCGCTCATCGCGCGCTTGTCGGCATCGACGTGCCGCCCGACGTGGTGAGATGCGAGCTCGTGAAGACGGCGGACATCGTCGCCGCGCTCACCGATGCGGCGTCGTGGCAGCGCGCCGTGGTCGTGATGACGGGCGATGTGGGGCTGTTCAGCGGCGCGCGCCGCCTGGTGGAGGCGCTCTCCGGCGACGCGCGGGTGGACGTGCGCGTCATTCCCGGCATAAGCTCAGCGTCGTATCTCGCCGCGCGCCTCGCGCGTCCATGGCAGGATTGGCGCTTCGCGAGCGCTCACGGCGTGGCGTGCGACATCGTGGCCGAGGCCGAGCGCGCAGGTGAGCTCTTCCTCGCCACTTCGGGCGGGGAAGACCCCTCGCGGCTTTCGGGCGAGCTTGTGCAGGCGGGCTTCGCGGACGCGCGCGTGACGGTGGCCGAGCGCCTGTCGTACCCCGACGAGCGCATCACCTGCGCGACCGCAAGTGAAATCGCAGGTCAGACGTTCGACGACTTGAACGTGATGCTTATCGAGTTCGCAGGCTGCGCCGGGTCGCCTGCGGGCTCTAGCGCAGCCTCCGAGGCGCCGGCCGGCGCGTCTGCGCCCGCGGCGGCTTCTTTCGCGGCGGACTCTGCGGGCGCATCCCGCGCCGCGAGCTCCCGCTGGCCGTACGCTTCCTCGGGCATTCCCGACGAGCTCTTCATCCGCGGCGACGTTCCCATGACCAAGCAGGAGGTGCGCGCCGTCGCGCTCGCGAAGCTGCGCCTTACCGCGACCGACACCGTGTGGGATGTCGGCGCCGGCACGGGGAGCGTGTCGATCGAGGCGGCGCTCGTCGCGCGAGCGGGGTCGGTATGGGCGGTCGAGCGCAACGCGGCCGGCGTGCGGCTCATCCGAGAGAACGCGGATGCATTCGGGTGCGGCAACGTGCATGCGGTCCCCGGTGTTGCCCCCGAAGCGCTCGCGAAACTGCCCGTCCCCGACGCCGTGTTCGTCGGCGGGAGCGCGGGCGAGCTTCCCTCCATCGTGGAGGCGGCGCTCGAGAAGAACTCGCAGGTTCGCCTGTGCGTCCCATGCGTAACCGTTGAGACGCTCACCGAGGCGTGCGCGCTCCTCTCGGGTTCGCGCTTTAAGGGGTTCGAGGCCTGCCAGGTGTCGGCCGCCCGCGCCGAGGCTGTAGGCTCGCACCATCTTATGAAGGCACAAAACCCCGTGTTCCTCGTCAGCGCGCGTGGTACGGGCGCGGATGCCGAGGAGCTTGCCGATGTCGGGGCGCTTGTTGAGTCGCCTGTCGGGGAGGACCCCTCTACCGAGGGGAAACCATCCGTTGAGGTGGTCTCGCTTGCTAACTGCAACGCCGCAGGCGGGGAAGGCGGTGCCCGGTGAGCACGTCCATCCCGCGCTTCATGGTCGCTGCGCCCTCGAGCGGGAGCGGCAAGACGGTCGTCACGTGCGCGCTCCTGCGCGCGCTCGCGCGTCGCGGCCTTGCATGCGCGGCCTTCAAATGTGGCCCCGACTACATTGACCCGCTCTTTCACCGCCGCGTCGTGGGTGCGCGCTCGGGCAACTTAGACGGCTTCTTCGCTGACGCCCCGACGCTGCGCGCCCTGCTCGCACGCGGCGCCGCGGGTGCGGATGTCGCGGTGCTCGAGGGGGTCATGGGCTTCTACGACGGCATGGCGCCCGGCGTGGCCGAAGCGAGCAGCTACCAGGTTGCGCGCGACACGGAAACGCCGGTCGTTTTAGTGGTGAACGGGCGCGGGGCGTCTTTATCGCTCGCCGCCGTAATCCGCGGCATCGCCGAGTTCCTGCCTTGTGCGAACGTGCGCGGCGTCGTGCTGAACAGGACGAGCGCCGCTGCCTGCGCCTACGCGGCGCCTGCGATCGAGAAGCACACGGGCGTCGCGGTTTTGGGGAATATCCCCGCCGACGAGACGTTCTCGCTCGAAAGCCGGCATCTGGGGCTTGTGACCGCCGACGAGGTCGAGCAGCTCTCCGCGCGCATCGACAAGATGGCCGAGCTGGTGGAAAAGAGCGTCGACGTCGACCGCTTGCTCGAAATAGCTGCGACGGCCCCCGATATCCGCGAGGAACCTTACCGGTTGGAGCCGATCGCGGGAGCGCGGCCCATCGTCGGCGTCGCGCGTGACGAGGCGTTCTCGTTCTACTACGAGGAGAACCTGCACGCGCTCGAGGACCTTGGTTGCGAGCTGGCCTTTTTCAGCCCCCTGTGTGATAGCGAGTTGCCCCGGGGGACAAGCGCCCTCTATCTGGGGGGCGGCTACCCGGAGCTCCATGCGCGGCAGCTCTCCGAGAACGCGCCGATGCGCGAGGCGGTGCGGCGCGCGGTGGAATCCGGCATGCCGACGGTCGCCGAATGCGGTGGGTTTCTGTACCTGCAGCGCGAAATCGCCGATAGCGAGGGGCGGCGCTGGCCTGTTGCGGGCGCCCTTGAGGGCGCAAGCGAGAACGGGGGAAGGCTGTCCCATTTCGGGTACGTGGAGCTCACTTCCCAACGCGACGGGCTCTACGGGCCGCGCGGCACACGCATCCGCGCGCACGAGTTCCACTACTGGCAGTCCACCTGCCCGGGCGGCGACTTTTGGGCGCAGAAGCCCCGGCGCGACAAGGGCTGGCCGTGCATGTCGACCACCCCGTCCCTGGTTGCGGGCTTCCCGCATGTGTACTATCCTGCGAACCCCGACGTTGCGCGCGCGTTCGCGTCTGCCGCGGCGTCGTTTGCAGAGAGGAGACGGCATGGCTGAAGCAACCGAAACCGCGCTTGCCTGCATCCGCGAGGAAGTCGAGCGCGCGTTCTCGTCGGCGCCGGGCGCCGTGCTCGAAGCCACGCTCTCCCGGATCGAGCCCGCAGACGAGTGCGCCCGCGCCGCCGCGTACGCCGCGTGGGACTCCATCGCGCACCCCTTGGGGGGATTGGGCGACTTTGAAGACGCCGTCGCGTGTATCGCCGCAGCTCAGGGGAGCGCCGAGGTGGCCGAGTTTCCCCGTGCGCTCGCGGTATTCTTCTCCGACAACGGGGTTGTTGCCGAAGGCGTGTCGCAAAGCGGGCAAGACGTGACGCGAGCCGTCGCGCGTAACATGTGCGAGGGGGCCACGAGCGCCTGCCGCATGGCGGCGTTCGCGGGTGCCGAGGTCGTGCCCGTCGACGTGGGTATGGCCCGGGGCATAGAAGACGCGCGCATGGTGCGCGCGAACGTGCGGCGGGGGAGCGGCAACATCGCGCACGGCTCCGCTATGTCTCGAGATGGGGCCGTGCGCGCGATCGAGGTCGGAATCGCCGTCGCGTGCGGGCTTGCCCGCGCCGGCGTGCGCCTTCTCGCCGCGGGCGAGATGGGCATCGGCAACACGACCACCTCGGCGGCGGTGGCCGCAGTGCTCATCCGGGCGGACGCGCGGAGCCTCGTCGGGCGCGGCGCGGGGCTCTCGGACGCCTCGCTCGCGCGCAAGCGCGACGTGGTCGAGCGCGCTATCGACGCGAACTTGCCCGATCCCGCCGACCCGATCGACGTGCTCTCGAAGGTGGGCGGCTTCGACATCGCGGCGATTTGCGGCTTCTACCTGGGGGCCGCGGCCTCGAAGGCGCCGGCGCTCCTCGACGGGGTCATATCCTGCACGGCGGCTCTGTGCGCGGCGCGCCTGTGCCCCAACGCCTTGGGCTACCTCGTGGGCACCCACGCATCAAGTGAACCCGCAAGCCGGGAGCTCCTTCGCGAGCTCGGCATAAAGGCACCCCTCGACGCAGGCATGCACTTGGGCGAGGGCGCGGGCGCCATGGCGTATCTGCCCCTTCTGGATTCGGCGCTGCGCGTGTACCGGGATGGGAAGACGTTCACGGCGACTGGCATGGCTGCTTACGAGCATTTCGAGGCCGGGAAATGACGGTGACGCTCGTCATCGGCGCCGCCACGAGCGGCAAGAGCGCCTACGCCGAGTCCCTGTGCCTCGGGCACGACGGCCCCCGCGTGTACCTGGCAACGATGGAGCCCTTCGGGGAAGAGGGCGCCCGCCGCATCGCGCGCCATCGGGCGCTGCGCGAGGGCAAGGGGTTTTCCACCCTCGAGCGCACGCGTGACGTGGGCGCCGCAGTGCCCGGGCTTCCGCGCGGCTGCACGCTTCTTTTGGAGGACGTGGGCAACCTGGTTGCGAACGAGCTTTTCGCGGAAGGCGGCTTGTCCCCACGTGACCCCGACGCTGCGGCGCGCGAGGTGCTCGGAGGCATCGAACGGCTCGCTCAGGCCGCTGCGTATACGGTGGTGGTCACCGTCGACGTGTTCGCCGATGAGATGCGCTACGATGAGGGGACCGAGGCATGGAGGCGCGCGCTCGCGCGCGTGAACGCGGGCGTGGCGGCGCTGGCCGACCGCGCAGTCGAAGTGGTATGCGGGATTCCCGTGTGGATGAAAGGTGAAGGACCTACAAGGTGAAGATAGCAGAGGCAATCGGCGCGGCGTTCGGAACGTTCTCGCGCATCCCCGTCCCGAAATCGGCCTGGACCGATTTCGGGTCAACCCATGCGCTTGCCGCGTTTCCCCTGGTGGGCCTTGCGGAAGGGTTCCTCATGACGGCGTGGGGACACGTTGCGAACCTGCTCGGCGTGCCCGCGACCATCGTCGCGGCCGTGCTCGTGGCGCTGCCTGTTGCGGTGACGGGAGGCATCCACCTAGACGGGCTCTGCGACACCTCCGATGCGCTTGCAAGTTGGGCCCCGCGCGAGCGAAAGCTCGAGATCATGCACGACCCGCGGGCGGGCGCCTTCGGGGTCATCGGTGTTGTTGTGTACCTTATTCTGCAGTTTTCCCTGTTCACCGCGCTGCCGCTTACGGCGGGGGCGTTCCTCGCGCTTCTGTGCTCGCTCGTGTTCTCCCGCGCGCTTTCGGGACTCGCCGTTGAATGCTGGCCTGCCGCGCGGGCGGACGGCATGGCCGCGGGGCTCTCGCCTGCGAAGAAGCGCGCGGCGATCGTCGTGCCGCTTTGCGCTTTCGCTGCGGCTTCGGCTGCAGGGATGGTCGCGTGCGCTCAGGCTGTCGGCGCCCTTATGGCGGTGGCGGGGCTTTTGGCGCTCGCGTGGTACCGCCATGTTGCCCTGTCCCGCTTCGGCGGGGTGACGGGGGATTTGGCCGGATGGTTTCTGCAATGGGCCGAGCTCGCGATGCTTGCCATGCTGGTGGCGGGGGGCATGCTCCTATGATGCTCGTGGTAGGTGGCGCGCATTCGGGGAAGAGGACCTTCGTGCGTGAAAAGCTCGGGTTCGCGGCGGACGATTTCGTCGACGCGGCGCAGCTTGCGGAGGGCGGCGTGCCCGCGGCTTTTGCCGGCCGCGTCGCATACCGTGCTGAGGAACTCGTACGCGCGCTCGACTCTGACCGGGCGCTCGAGCGGCTGATCGGCTTCGACGCAGTGATTCTGCCCTTGGTCGGCTCGGGGGTCGTCCCCATGCGTGCGGAAGACGCCCAATGGCGCGAGCGCGCGGGGCGCCTGGGATGCGCGCTCGCTGCGCGCGCCGACGTCGTCGTGCGCATGACGTGCGGGATTCCCCAGGTCATCAAAGGAAACCTTGCCGATGCGCCTCGAGGGACGCAGGGCGCGGGTGCGCCTTTGGAAGTCGTCTTCGTGCGCCATGGTGCCACGGCGGGCACGGAAGACCATCGCTACAGCGGGGCGGGCACCGACGAGCCCCTGTCGATTGCGGGCGAGCGCGCTTTGCGCGACCTCGCGTGCGATCGTGACGTGTTCCGTGTTATCACGAGCGGCATGGTCCGCACCGACCAGACGGCGCGCATCCTCTTCCCGAATGCGGAGCTTATGGCGTGCCCCGGTCTGCGCGAGATGGATTTCGGCGACTTCGAGGGGCGAAGCGCCGCCGAGCTTAAAGAGGATGCGCGCTATCGCGCCTGGGTAGACTCCTGGTGCGAGACGCGCTGCCCGCATGGCGAGGACAAGAGCGATTTCACCCGCCGCGTCGTCGCGGCGTTTCGGGAGGCGTGCAAATCGGAGCGCGCCCAGGGGAGCGGGCGCGCCGTCTTCGTCGTTCACGCGGGTACCGTGAAAGCGCTGCTCTCCGAGCTAGCTGTCCCGAAAATGGGATACTTCGACGTGCATACCGAGCCGGGCGGCGCATGGGCCGCCACTTGGGATGGGCGCTGCCTTCGCGACGTTCGCCCCGCTTCGGGGGGCGATGCCCGGTGATGACGATTCTTGCCATCGCCGCCGGGTTCGCGGCCGACCTTGCCTTCGGCGACCCGCGCTGGCTTCCCCATCCCGTCGTCGCCATGGGGCGCGCGATCACGTGGGCCGAAGGCCGCCTGCGGCGCGCATTCCCGCAAACGTCCGCGGGTACGCGCGCCGCAGGGCTTGTGCTCGCCGTGGCGCTTCCGCTTGCGTGTGGGCTTTTGACCTGGGGAATCCTGCATCTTTGCGGCATGGTTCACTCCGGCTTGCGCTTCGTGGCCGAGGCATGGGCGAGCTATCAGATTCTCGCGGCATGCGAGCTGCGCCGCCAGAGCCTGGCCGTTGCCCGCGCGTTCTCGAAGGGCGGACTTGTCGCGGCGCGCGAAGCCGTCGGGCTCATCGTGGGACGTGACACGTCTGTTCTCGACGAGCAGGGTGTCGCGCGCGCCGCCGTGGAAACGGTGGCGGAGAACGCGAGCGACGGTGTCATCGCGCCGCTTTTCTACCTTATGATTGGGGGTGCGCCCTTGGGCATGGCGTACAAGGCGGTGAACACGCTCGACAGCATGGTGGGCTACAAAAACGAGCGCTACATCGACTTCGGCTGCGCCTCGGCGCGCCTCGACGATGCGGTGAACTGGATTCCCTCGCGGTTATCGGCCCTGTTCATGATCGCCGTGTGCCCGATCGTCGGGCTCGACGCGCGCGGGGCGGCGCGCATCTGGCGCCGCGACAGGCGTCGCCATGCGAGCCCGAACGCGGCGCAGACCGAGTCGGCGTGCGCGGGTGCGCTCGGACTGCGCCTGGCAGGACCCGCGGTGTATTTCGGTAAGCTCGTTGAGAAACCGACGATAGGCGACGCGTCCCGCGAAATCGAGTGGGGCGACATCGCCCGGGCGACAAGGCTCATGCTCGCCGCGTCCGTATGCGCGCTCGTCGTCTTCGGCGCCGCGCGTGCGGCGGTCGTACTCGCCGTGGGGGCGATGGCATGAGGAAAGACCACGCCGCGCCCCGGGCTGCCGGGGGAATCCTGCGCGCCCGCACGCATGGGGGCAGCGCGCAATCGCTCGGCATCGCTTGCGAAGGGGGTGCCTCCGACCTCATTGACTTCTCGGTGAACGTGAATCCGGCAGGCCCCTCGCCGCGCGCCGTCGCCGCAGCTTGCAAGGCGCTTTCTCGAATCGACGCCTACCCCGATAGGGAAAGCCTCGCCCTCGTTCGCGCGCTAGCGCGCGACCAGGGCATTCCCGAAGATACTATCGTCTGCGGCGCGGGCGCGTCCGACATCATCTGGCGGCTCGCAGCGGCGGTGCGCCCGAAACGCATCGTCGTGTGCGCGCCGACGTTCTCTGAATATGCTGAGGCGGCATCGTACTACGGCGCATGCGTGCAGGAGTTCCCGCTCTCTGAAGCGGACGACTTCGACGTGCCCGCCTCCTTCGCCCGCGCGATCGAGGGGCCGGGAGACGTGGCGTACCTCTGCAATCCGAACAACCCGACGGGGCGCCTCGTCGACCCCAGCGTGATCGAGGCCGCGGCTTGCCGCTGCGAGCAGGTGGGCGCGCTGCTTGTCGTGGACGAGTGCTTCCTCGGATTTGCGCCCGACGCCCGCGAAAGGAGCGTGGCCGCACGCGCCGCGTGTTCGCGCCATGTGGCCGTGCTCTCCGCGTTCACCAAGCTCTACGGAATGGCGGGGTTGCGGCTGGGATATCTGATCAGCGGAAACGCCCAACTCATCGAGGGGATTCGCCGGGCGGGGCAGGCGTGGCCCGTCTCCTCGGTCGCCGAGGCCGCGGGCATCGCCGCCCTGGAAGACGTTGAATACGTCTCGCGCACGCGCGACGTATTGGCGGGCGAGCGAGCGTGGCTTTCCCACGAGCTCTCCTCGCTCGGGCTTTCCGTCGTGCCGTCGGATACGAACTTCCTTTTAGTCCGCACGCCGGCGAAAGACATCCCCGAGCGCCTGTATAATCAGGGTGTTTTGGTCCGCACGTGCGACTCGTTTTCGGTACTGTCCCGTTTCTGGTGCCGCGTCGCGGTGCGCACGCACAGGGAGAACGCCCGGCTTGCGATGGCGTTCAGCCGCGCGCTTCGGGCGGAAGGTGCATCGGGCGAAGGCGAACCCGACGAACGGGGCGGCGCTTCTTGCGGCGGCGCTATGGCGGGCGCGGATGGCCGAGGCTTGGCGAAGGAGGTCGATACCCGTGGGTAGGGCCAAGCCCATCATGATCCAGGGCACCATGTCGAACGCGGGGAAGAGCCTGCTTGCGGCGGGGCTGTGCCGCGTGCTTTCGCAGGACGGCCTGCGCGTGACTCCCTTCAAGAGCCAGAACATGGCACTCAACAGCGGTGTCACGGCCGACGGGCTCGAGATGGGGCGCGCCCAGATCATGCAGGCCGAGGCGTGCGGCATCCCGCCCGACGTGCGCATGAACCCCATCCTGCTCAAGCCTGAAAGCGGCCACCGAAGCCAGCTCATCGTGGCCGGCAAGGCGCAGGGAGCCTTCGCTGCGAGGGACTACTTCGCGCGAAAGAAGGCGCTCATGCCGCAGATTTTGGAGGCGTTCGATTCGCTCGCGGAGGAAAACGACGTCATCGTCATCGAGGGCGCCGGCAGCCCCGCCGAAATCAACCTTGCCGAAAATGACATCGTCAACATGGGGCTCGCGCGCGCCGTGTCCTCCCCCGTGCTGCTTGCGGGCGACATCGACCCGGGCGGGGTATTTGCCCAGCTCTACGGCACGGTCGCGCTCCTTGCGCCCGAGGACCGCGCGCTTTTGCGGGGGCTTGTGGTAAACAAGTTCCGCGGCGATGTGGAAATCCTGCGCCCGGGTTTGGCCCCGCTCGAGAAGATGTGCGGAGTTCCCGTCGTGGGTGTCGTGCCGTATCTTACGCTCGACCTTGACGACGAGGACTCGCTCGCGCCGCGCCTATCTGCCCGCGAGGCGCGCGGCGTCATCGACGTCGCCGTCGTGCGCCTTCCGCATTTGTCGAATTTCACCGACTTCGACCCGCTTTCGCGCGTGCCCGGCGTGGGCGTGCGCTACGTTTCCTCGACGACCGATCTGGGCCGACCCGACCTGGTGGTGCTTCCCGGCTCGAAGACTACGCTCGACGACGCGCGCTGGCTTGCGGCTAGCGGCATCGGAGCCTGTGTACGCGCGCTTTCGGGCGCGGGCACGCCGGTGCTCGGCATATGCGGAGGCTACCAGCTTTTGGGAGACGAGCTTTCCGACCCGCACGGCAGGGAAGGCGCTGGCACCGCGCGCGGGCTCGGGCTCATCCCTGCAAGTACGGTGTTCAAGGAGGAAAAGCGCCTCGCCCAGTCGGAGCTGCGCATCACGGGCGCCCAAGGCGCGTTCTCGGCGTGGAACGGCATGACGGCGCGCGGGTACGAGATTCACGACGGCGAAACGACCGTCTCCTGCGCCCCTGCGGGCACAATTGGCGGCAAACCAGAAGGCGCGGCCTGCGGAAACGTGTTCGGAACCTATCTCCACGGCCTGTTCGACGAACCGGGGGTTGCGCTCGCCCTCGCGCGCTCGCTCGCGCGCATGCGCGGCCTGCCCGAGAGCGTCGTGGGTGCTGCGGGCGCGGCGTCCGCGGCCGATCACCGTGCGCGCGAGTTTGACCGCCTGGCCGACGTCGTGCGCGGGGCGCTCGACATGGAGTATGTCTACCGCATTATCGAGGAGGGCGTATGATCCACGTGTATCATGGCGACGGCAAAGGCAAGACCACGGCGGCGATGGGCCTCGCCCTTCGCATGCTCGCTGCAGGCCGCCGCGTCGTCGTCGTGCAGTTCCTGAAAGACGGCGAAAGCGGGGAGGTGCGCCTGCTCGCCGAGCATTTCGGCGTGCCCGTGTTCGCGGGGAAGGTGTCGGACAAGTTTACCTGGTCGATGACGTCGGAAGAACTTGCCGCGACGTGCGAGCTGCACGATGGGAACCTCGCTTCTGCGCTCGCCGAGCTCGAGGGCGCGCAAGAGGGACTGCTCGTGCTCGACGAGGCGCTCGACGCGCTTTCGAAGGGGCTTGTCGACGAGGCGCTCGTGGACCGCGCGCTCGATATGTCCGCGCGCGGCGTCGAAGTAGCGCTCACCGGGCGCGCGCCTTCCCGCAAGATCGTGGAGAAGGCCGACTACATAACCGAGATGCGGTGCGAGAAACATCCCTACGAGCAGGGGATATGTGCAAGGGAAGGAGTGGAGTACTAGATGGATTCCAAGGAGATGGCGCCCGGCGACATCGAGCGGCGCAGCTTCGAGATCATCACCGAAGAGCTTGGCGGCCGCACGTTCCCGCCGCTCGAAGAGCCCGTCGTGAAGCGCGTCATCCACACCACTGCCGACTTCTCGTACGCCGATTCCCTCGTGTTCACCCATGACGCCGCGCACTGTGCGCTCGACGCACTGCGCGCAGGGGCCACGGTGCTCACCGACACGAACATGGCGCTCGCAGGCATAAGCAAGCCCGCGCTCGAGAAGCTCGGCTGCAAGGCCGTGTGCTACATGGCCGACCCCGATGTCGCCGCGGCTGCGCGCGCCACGGGCACGACTCGCGCCGTTGCGAGCATGGACAAAGCTAGCGGCATCGAGGGTCCGCTCATCGTGGCCGTCGGCAACGCTCCCACAGCACTTCTGCGCCTCGCCGAGCTCATGGACGCGGGGAAGATCGCGCCCGCGCTCATCGTTGGGGTGCCGGTCGGGTTTGTGAACGTGGTCGAGGCGAAAGAGGAGTTACTTGCGCGACGCGTGCCGGCCATCGTCGCGAGGGGTCGCAAGGGCGGCTCGACCGTGGCGGCCGCCATTATGAACGCGCTGCTCTACCAGATCACGCGCACGGGTGGCGCGAAGTGACGGCCCCCGCATCCGTGCCGGCGCTGCGCATCTTCGCCGGCACCACCGAGGGCCGCCTTCTGTGCGAATGGGCGAGCGGGGCGGGCATCCCCGCCCGTGCCTACGCGGCAACCGAGTACGGAGGCGAGCTTTTGGGTGAGCTTCCGGGCATCGAGGTGCATGCGGGCAGGCTCGACGATGCCGACATGGAGCGCGAGCTTTCCGGCGCGCGCATCGTCGTCGACGCCACGCACCCCTTCGCTACGCTCGCAAGCGACAACATCCGGGCCGCTTCGCTCGCCGTGGGTGCACGATGCCTGCGCCTTGCGCGCCCGGTCGAGGCGCTGCCCAAAGGCATCGTGCCGGTCGCGTCGATTGCCTGCGCGGCGCGCTTTCTCTCCGAGAACCCGGGTCGCGTTCTTCTCACGACGGGGAGCAAGGAGCTTGCCCCCTACACGCGCGTCGCCGATTTCGCGGAGCGCTTCTTCGTGCGTGTGCTCCCGCTGCCCGGTGCTATAACGAAGTGCATCGACGCGGGGTTTTCGCCGTCGCATGTCATCGGCATGCAGGGGCCCTTCACCCGCGAGCTCAACGAGGCGATGCTTCGGCAGGTGGGCGCCCAGTGGCTTGTGATCAAGGACTCGGGAACCGTAGGCGGCACGGCCGAGAAGCTCGCCGCAGCGCGCGCCGTGGGAGCGCGCTGTATCGTGGTCACCCGTCCCGCCGAGGGAGGCGGGACCCTTTCGCTTCGGGAAGTGGAAGATGCGCTCTTACGGGAGTTCGCGCGCTAGGCGCTCGCCGCGCCTAGCGCGCCCTCCCGCCCGCGAGGAGGATCGCCCCGAGCAAGCTCGACCCGTACAAGCCCGTCATCCGCCAGTAGCTCGAGGACGACGCCCGGAACTGGCGCAAACAGCCCTTCAATGAGTTGCGGTGAAATAGTGTCTGTTTTTGCTGCTAGATAGCATATTCAGTCCCTAATTCACCGCAACTTGTTGGTGGTGGCTTACTGGTAGCGTAGGCACTCCACCGGGTCGAGCTTTGCCGCGCGTCGAGCGGGGTAGAAGCCAAAGATTACGCCGATGCCGACGGAGACGGCGAAGGCCAGCAGCACCGTGGCGATTGAAAAACTCGGGGTGATTTGCCCGCTGGCACCGAGCTCGCCAAGAATCCCGGATCCGGAGGCAAACATCGCGAGGCCCCAGGCCAGCAGATAGCCTATCAGGACACCCAGCAGGCCACCGGTGACGCACAGCGCCGAGGACTCGGCCAAAAACTGCGCGGTGATATCGCGACGACTGGCGCCCAGAGCGCGACGGATGCCGATCTCGCGGATGCGCTCAGTCACGTTGGTGAGCATCATGTTCATAATACCGATACCGCCGACAAGCAGCGAGATACTGGCGACAGCACCCATGATGAGCGAGAAGGCGCCCATAAAGGAATTGAGGGAGTCGATAGCGCTTTTCATGGAGGTCGCCGATACACTGTCGTACTCATCATCCTCCGCGATGCCCTTCATCGCGCGCACCTTGGACTCGATGGTCTTGCAGAGCTCATCCATGTCCGTGCCCTCGGCGGCAAGTGCCGTCACGCTGGGGAATGAAGGATTCTCGTCGCCAAATAGGCCGGAGATGGTTTCGCGTGGCATATACAAAGTGAGCGAGCCCATGGAGTCGCTGCCGCCATCAATCACGCCTACAATCTGCACCTCGCCGTTGGACACTTTGATGGTTTTTCCCAGCGCATCCTGTTCGTTGCCGTAAAGCTGATCGGCGCCGCCGCGGCTGATGAGCGCCACGCGCGAGCCTGCCTTTGACTCGACATCGGTGTAGGTGCGCCCCGCAACGAGCTTACTGGCACCCACGGCGTCGAGTATGTCGCTATCGACACCCTGTGCCATGACGGTATAGCTTTTATCGCCGGTCTTGTACTCGGTATACGCGCTTTTGACAATGCCGATCTGTTCTATCTGCGGCACCAGTTTTTTAAGCTTCTGGACGTCAGAATCAGAGAGTTCTTGGGACGAATAGATCTGAACCATGCGAGCTGCGTTGAGGCCCAGGCTGTTGACCAAGCTGTTTTGGATGCCGCCGATGAGCGAAGTCATGGCAATGACCGAGGCGATGCCGATGACAATGCCCAGGATGGTGAGCAGGCTGCGCCCCTTGTTGGCCTCGAGCGAGTGAAGGGCTTCCTGGATAAGATCGCGGGCGCTCATGCCATCACTCCTTTCGGCGGGTTGGCGGAGGCGGAAATCATGGGCAGGCTATCTACGGCGCTGCGTAGGGTCCGCGGTGCATGCGGAATATACGCGCCGTCGTGAATGCGACCGTCGCGGATGGTCACGGCACGGTCGGCCTCGGCGGCGATGCCGGGGTCGTGTGTGATAAGCACGATGGTTTTGCCGCGCTCCTGGAGCTTGTGGAAGGTTTCCATGACGAGCGCTCCCGTGGCGGAGTCCAGGTTGCCCGTCGGCTCGTCGGCCAAAATGATGGGTGGATCGTTGACAAGGGCGCGCGCGATGGCGACGCGCTGCATCTGTCCGCCCGACAGCTCCGATATACGATGGTCCCAATGGTCGACCGGAAGCGTGACGGCCCGCAGCGCGTGTACGGCGCGCATCTCGCGCTGGCTGCGCGGCACATTGGTGTAGGACAGCGGCAGCATGACGTTTTCGATCACCGTCAGGCGCGGCAGCAGATTAAAGCTCTGAAAGACAAAGCCGATGCTCAGCGCTCGCACCTCGGTGAGCTCGTCATCGTCGAGCTCAGCGACGTTGAGCCCTTGCAGGAAGTAATCGCCCGCCGTCGGTTTGTCCAGGCAGCCCAGGATGTTCATGAGCGTCGACTTGCCTGAGCCCGAGGGGCCGGTGATGGCAACGAACTCACCGGGATCTACTGCCAGGCTCACGTTGTGCAAGATATGGGCGCAACCCGCTTCGCTCTCAAAGATGCGATGCACGTTGCGAATGTCGATGACGGGACGCATTACTTGCCCTCGTCGGCAGGCATGTTGTCGCCGCCGTCTGCCGTCATGCCTGTGCCGGTATCCGTCACGATGGTGTCGCCGTCGCGAAGTTTGGTAACCGGGACGTCTGGGTTGATCTCGTTGCCTTGGTCGTCGCGCTTGACCTGCGTCTTACCGACTACAGCCTCGTTGTCGTTTTGCGTCACGACGGTCACCTTCACGCGGCGCGTCTTTTTGCCCTCCGAATCGGTGGCCAGATTGACGTAATAGTGCTCGCCATCTTCGGTCATCAGCGCCATGGTCGGCACCATCACTACGTCGTCGAGCTTCTCGGTCACTACTGAGACCTCGGCAGTCATACCCGGCTTAAGGCGACTGTCAGGTGCTTCGATGAGGATGTCGACGTTAAAGGTCACACTGCCGCCGCTCCCGGAGGAGGAGTCGGAGTTTGCCACCGAGGCGATAGCCGTGACGGTGCCCTGGCTCACGATATCGGGAAACGCGGGATAGGTCACGTTGGCGCTTTGGCCCACGGCAATTTTGGCGATATCCTTTTCGCCCACCTGAACCGTCACCTTCATCTTGGACAGGTCGGCGATCTGCATGCACTGCTTGCCGCCGCTCGTATCGCTTTCGCCCATGATCATGCCGCCTGTTACCGTGGCGCCCACCTTGGCGTTGAGCTCCACGATGTTGCCCGAGCTCGGGGCCGTGACCGTACGGCTGGCGGCCTTGGCGTTCGCCTGATCGAGGTTTGCCTGGGCCGATGTGAGGCTGCGCTGCGCGGCCGATACGGCGTTCGTGTCCGCTGATGCGGCGGAGATGCCAGCCGCTGCGGAACCTCCGTCGACGTCCGTCGTTGGGTTGGCCTGCGCGGCAGCTGCGGCTTTCTGCGCGTTGGCGAGGTCTTCTTGAGCGGCTGCAACTGCACGCTGCGCCTCGGCAACGTTGCGATCGAGCTCGTCGTTTTTAATGGTCATAAGCACGTCGCCCTCGTTGACGGATTGGCCTGCCTGCACGTTGATCGAATCGACCGTGCCGTCGACAGAAGGGGAGACCACTGAGGACGAAATGGGTTTGAGCTGGCCTTTTGCCTCGACCGTTGTGCTAAACGTGCCCTCAGTCACCATGTCGGTCGCAGGCCCGCTATCGCCCTGTGGCTGCGCATTGATAACCAGGGTTGCGACAATAGCAATGAGCGCGATGACACCCACGATGCCGGCGGCAATGCCGCGTCGAATCAGCTTTTTGCGTCGACGTTCGGCACGTTTTGCCTTGAGCTTGGCATATGCCTCTTCATCGGAAATCTCGACCGTATCGTTCGTGCGTCCGCTCTCCTTGTCGGCATGTACGTCTGTGATCAGAGGAAGCGTTTCGGTGGCACCTTCGGGCGTGTGCTCGGTATCATCCGGGCCCGGGGTGATGTTGGGGACATTCGGCATAGCGTCTCCTTTATAGAAAGAACCTTGATAAGTATATGCGCCCGCCGGTTGGGGCAGGCGCATAGGACGGTATCTTTCGGAATTGTTAGATTGGTCGCAGCAGTTCCACGTTGTATGAATGTGCGCGTTGCACTACGAGTGGACAACCACGCACAGGCCGACTTTGATGCAATCGTGCAGCGCCTTGGCGTCGGCCAGGCGAAGGTTGATGCATCCGTGGCTGCCGCACCACTTGTAGGAGTTGGGATCGTCGAAACTCTTGTCGTTTTGCCACGTTGCATCGTGGAAACCGACCATGTTTCCCTCAAACGGCATCCAATAGCTGACCGGGCTCTCGTATTTTGGCTTGCCGGTCTCAGGGTCCTTGGCACCGATGAGCTTGCTGGCGCCATTGTTGCTGTTGATCTGCCATACGCCCTCGGGGGTGGCGTCCTCTCCCGGCTTGCCGGAGATAAAGTTGGCCTCCCACACGATATTGCCGCTCTCGTCGTAGTAGCGCGCGTGCTGCTCGGACAGATCGACATCGACGTATGCCTTCCAGTCGGGCTCTCCCTTTGCAGTAAAGGTGTCGGCCTTCTGGGAGTACTTGATCTCGATTTCGCCGGTCTGCTTGTTGTTAATGGCGTCCTCGACCTGCTTGGCGAGCGAGCTGCTGTCGATGGACCAACCAAAGTCGCCGCCTTCGACGGCGCATTGCTTGCCATCGGCGCGCGTCCACCAGCGAGTGGAGCCCACGGTATTGAAGCCGTTGGCGAGCTCGGCTGCCCAGCTGCTGATCTGCGACGTATCGAGTGTGGGGTTGGCCGGATCGGCAAAGCTGATCCACTGCAACACGGAGCTGCCATCAACCTTGCCGGCATCCTCGCCGTTGAGCTTGAGGGTCACGTTGACGCCCAGGAAGTTGTTGGCGGCATCGCATGCGGCCTGAATCTGATCATCGGTCAGCGTTCCATTGAGCGGCTCATAGGCATCGTTGCCGAGCTTGGAAAGGTCTACGGTCTCGGACAGCGAGGCAAGCTCGAGCTCGGCATACTTAATGACATGCTCGCGGTCGAGTTTTTCGTTGTAGCGCGCCTTCTCGACGGTAAACTTGCCGGCCTGCTCGTCATAGGAGCTATTGGCCTCGAACGTGCCCGAACGCCTCTCGTTAAACTCGTCGATGGCGGCGCCCAGATCCTCCTCAAACTTCTTTTGGTCAAAAGTGTCGGAGAGCATGGACAGGTCGACGTCTTGATCAAGATCGACTTCGTTGGAGGTAGCGGTTGTTTTGGTCTTTCCGCTTAAGGATTCCACAAGGCGGACCGGCCATACAAAGGCTTCGTTGTGGCTGATGATCTCTTTTGCGGCAGCTTCGCCGTCGACGATGGGCTCATCGGACTCGGGCTGATACGTCCAGCTAAAGT
The DNA here is from genome assembly GCF_003465685.1 of Collinsella sp. AF04-24. NCBI lineage: Bacteria > Bacillati > Actinomycetota > Coriobacteriia > Coriobacteriales > Coriobacteriaceae > Collinsella > Collinsella sp. AF04-24. Next base: position 62,140 of record NZ_QSBK01000006.1, on the reverse strand, counting down.
CATCGCCTGTCACGGTGAGCTTATAGTGCTTCCATGCCGAGTTGACCTTGGTGGCGGCAGACGAAGCGTTGGAGAACGAGACGTCGACGCCGGCGATGGTGGTGTTGGGGTAGGCTAGCTGGGAAAACGCTACGACGCCTACGATATAGACAATGACGATAAGACCCAGGACGACAAAGAGCGTCGTCTTTTTGCCCGACTTATTGTTCCCGGTGGGTTTGCGCGCGGGGCCGCGATCGCCTCGACCGTGCGTGGGGGGCTGCTTGGGCGCATTGCCGTTTGCCTGGCGCTGCTGACGTTGCTGGTTCGGGCGTTGGGAAGCGTTTGCCGCACCACGCTGCTGACCGTGACTCGGCGCGATAGGACGCGGCGACTGAACGCCACCGGTGTGCCTGCTCGGCTGCTGCGGATCGGGAATCAGTTGAGTTCGATCGTTTTGCGACATCGTATGCATATCCTTCGAATTTCGCCTTGCGGCTCATCGTGTTTTTACTGGGCTTGCATTATAGCGATTGCCCTGCTGTTTGTGGTACGGAAACGGTGGCATTCAAAAGAGGTGGGACATTTGTCCCACCTTCGAGTCGTTCTTTGTCGCTATCCGCACACACCGCATTTTGCGCAGGCCGAAAGTGCGGCCGGAGCCTGCGCGATGCCGCCCTTTGCCGTCTCGCGCAGCGTGGCCGGCAACGCGTGGCCCACTGAGAGCATGACATATGCCATCTGGTCAAACGGCACCAGGCTCTTAATGCCGGCGAGGGCGAGTTGTGCCGAGCTAAAGGCCGCTGCCACGCCGATGGCATTGCGGTTTTGGCAGGGCACCTCCACGAGGCCTCCGACGGGGTCACAAACGAGGCCCAGCAGGTTACTCAGCGCGATGGAACTGGCGTCGAGCGCCTGCTCGGGCGTGCCGTCGAGCATCTGCACCAGCGCGGCGGCAGCCATGGCGGCGGCGCTTCCCACCTCCGCCTGGCATCCGCCCTCGGCGCCGGCAACGCAGGCGCTCGTGGTGAGGTTGAGGCCGATGGCGGCTGCGCAGTAGAGCGCGTCCATGACCTGTTCGTCGTCGAGCTGCAGGTGGTCGGCGAGCGCCAGCACGCAGCCGGGCACGACGCCTGCGGAGCCCGCCGTGGGGGCGGCGACGATCACGCCCATGGTGGCCGAGCGCTCGAGCACGGCCATGGCGCGGGCCACGGCGTCAGTCTGGACGGCGCCCATTAAATTGGAGCTCAGGTCGTTGCTGCCGGTGGCATCGACAAGCTTTGCCTCGCCGCCGATAAGCCCGCCGAGCGAGCGCTGCGGATTGACGATGGGGGCCGTGGTCTCCTCGCGCATGACGTCGAGCACGCGGTGCATGGCGGCGACGGCGTGGGCCTCGTCGGTCAGACGCGCCTCGCGCAGGGCCATGACGGCGCCGATGCTGAGTCCCCGTTTCTCGCACGCATCGAGCAGCTGCTCGCCGTCGTCAAAGATTTCCTTTGCTGAGACGCCGGGAGAGAGCGACGAGGCAGAGCCGGGGAGCTCGATAAAGGTCGCGTAATCGACATTGTCGAGCTTGCGCAGCATAGGGACGACGGTGTCGTCGGGCGCGCCGTCGGTCTCAAAGACGGAGTAGGCCTGGCCGCCCACCTCAGTGCGGTAGGTGCGGCAGAAGGCGATGTTCACGTGTACGTAAGCGAGCAGGTTCGTGAGCGCGGCGAGCACGCCGGGAACATCCTGGTGCGCCACGAAGAGCGTGGAGTACATGCCCGAGATGTCGACGCCGACGCCGTTAATGCGGCTGATGCGCATCTTGCCGCCGCCCAGGCTTTCACCGCGGACCTGTGCCGTGGCGCCCGTGTCGTCGACCATGTCGATGTCGACGGTGTTGGGGTGGATGGAGGCGTCGTCGCCCTTAATTTCAAAGTGATATTCGAGGCCCTGCTCGCGTGCGAGGTCGAAGGCCTGCTTGATGTTTTCATCATCGGTGTCGAGGCCTAGGATGCCCGCGACGAGTGCACGATCGGTGCCGTGGCCGCGGTAGGTGTGGGCAAAGGAGTTCCACAGGCCAAAGGTGACCTTGGTGATGCGGCCTTCCAACAGGCTGGCGGCAACTTGGGCGCAGCGCAGGGCGCCGGCGGTGTGCGATGAACTTGGGCCGACCATGACGGGGCCCAAGATCTCGAATGCCGAGGTCGTAGCTAATGTTTGCGGCTTGCCTGCCATATGCGCTCCTGTTCTATCCCGTCGTTCCGAGGGCTTTGGTATTTGGTCGCCTGCTCTACAGTCCTGGCTCGCACGGAGGCCACATTAAGTGGCCTCCGGCTCGTGCGGAACTCGCGATCGACCAAATACCAAAGCCCTCGGAACTTAGGATACATGGTTGGAGTGGCTGGATGTCAAAATTCATCAGCTGGGGACGTGCTGTTCATTGCGCATCGAAATATTCACACCACCGTGTAAATAAAAAGAAGTACCGGTTGGGGCCGGTACTTCTTTTGGTTCTAATGCTTTACTGTCTGGGTTCTGCGAACCTATTTACAGGCCGCAGGCTGCTTTGAGTTCGTTGACTCGGTCGGTCTTTTCCCAGGTGAAGTCGGCGTCTTCTCGGCCGAAGTGACCGTAGGCTGCCGTCTTTTCGTAGATGGGGCGACGCAGGTCTAGGTCGCGGATGATTGCGCCCGGGCGCAGGTCGAAGGTCTTCTCGACGGCCTCGACGATCTTGTCCTCGGCAACATGCGCGGTACCGAAGGTGTCGACCATGATTGAGAGGGGCTTGGAAACGCCGATGGCGTAGGCAAGCTCGACTTCGCAGCGGTCGGCCAGGCCGGCGGCGACTACGTTCTTGGCGACCCAGCGCGCGGCATACGCGGCGGAGCGGTCAACCTTGGTGCAGTCCTTGCCGCTAAAGGCGCCGCCGCCGTGACGGCCGTAGCCGCCGTAGGTGTCGACGATGATCTTGCGGCCGGTGAGGCCCGTGTCGCCCATGGGGCCGCCCACGACAAAGCGACCGGTGGGGTTCACGTAGATGTCCGCGTTGTCCCACGGCATGTTCTCGGCGGCCATGACCGGGGTGATGACGTGTTCGATGAGGTCGGCCTTGATCTTGCCCATGTCCTCAATCTCGGCGGCGTGCTGCGTGGAGATGACGATGGTCGTGACCTCCACGGGCTTGCCTTCCTCGTAGCGCACCGTGACCTGGGTCTTGCCGTCGGGGCGCAGGTAGGGCAGGGTTCCGTCATGGCGCACGGCAGCCAGGCGCTCGGCCAGGCGGCTTGCCAGGTAGTGCGGCATGGGCATGAGGGTCTTGGTCTCGTTGGAGGCATAACCGAACATCATGCCCTGGTCGCCGGCGCCGATCAGGTCGATCGGGTCGGTGGTAGCGCCGGTCTGGGTCTCGAAGGACTCGTCAACGCCCTGGGCGATATCGGGCGACTGCTCGTGGATGAGGCTCATAACGCCGCAGGTGTCGCAGTCAAAACCGAACTTGGCGCGGTTGTAGCCAATGCGGCGGATGACGCCGCGGGCGATTTCCTGTACGTCGACGTAGGCCTGGGTGCGAATCTCGCCGGCGACGATGACCGTGCCGGTGGTCACGAGGGTCTCGCAGGCGCAGCGGACGTTCTCCACGTTGGCGGGCACACCGTTGGGCGCAATATAGCCCTGCTCCTGCAGCTCTATTTCTTTGGCGAGGATTGCGTCGAGGACGGCGTCACTGATCTGATCAGCGATCTTATCGGGATGACCTTCGGTCACCGACTCCGACGTAAAAACAAAGGACCCGTGTTGGGGTGGGATGGAACGAAGTTCTTCTGACATGATTGTCCTTTCAAAAACGTGTCCCAGCGACCGTTACCATTCCGCCGGGCTCTCTATGCAAGGGCACATCATAGCGCGTAAATCAAACATTCACACCCTTTCCGCACCTACTCATTGGGGACAGACTTAAATGACCAGCCTTGCCTAAGTGCCGACAGGTTGCCCAAAGACTGATCATTTAAGTCTGTCCCCAATGAGTAGGTCGGTGCCCTTTGTGCGGAGGTTGCTTTGATGCTTTATACTGGTGCGGTTAGACATCCATCCTGCAATCGAGGAGATTTCCATGGCATCAGACGTTCGCGTCCGCTTTGCACCCTCACCGACGGGCAAGCTGCACATCGGCGGCGCCCGCACCGCTATCTATAACTGGGCTTTCGCCCGCGCAAACGGCGGTACGTTCATTCTGCGCATCGACGACACCGATCCCACCCGTTCCACCGACGAGAACACGCAGATCATTTTGCGCGCCATGCGTTGGCTGGGCTTGGACTGGGACGAGGGCCCCGAGGTGGGCGGCGACTATGGTCCCTATGCCCAGACCGAGCGCCTGGACCTGTACAAGCAGGCCGCCCAGAAGCTTTGGGATGAGGGCAAGGCCTATCCCTGCTTCTGCACCAAGGAGCAGCTCGATGCCGACCGCAAGGCCGCGCAGGAGCGCAAGGACCCCTTCCAGGGCTATCAGCGTCGTTGCCGCGATCTTGATCCCGAGGAGGCCCGCCGCCGCATCGAGGCCGGCGAGTCCTACGTCCTGCGCATCAAGGTGCCCGAGGACCGCGGCGACGTCGTCGTCCACGACGCCGTCCACGGCGAGGTGACCTTCGACGCCAAGGAGCTCGACGACTTTGTCATCTTCCGCTCCGATGGCACGCCCACGTACAACTTCGCGACCGTCGTCGACGACGCCATGATGAAGATTACCCATGTCATCCGCGGCGACGACCACCTGTCCAACACCCCGCGTCAGGTCATGGTCTACGAGGCCCTCGGCGCGCCCGTGCCTACGTTCGCCCACATTTCCATGATCTTGGGTGCCGACGGCAAGAAGCTCTCCAAGCGCCACGGCGCCACCTCGGTGGAGGAGTACCGCGACGCTGGTTACCTGTCCGACGCCTTCGTCAACTATCTGGCGCTGCTCGGCTGGTCGCTCGACGGCGAGACCACAATCATTCCGCGCGATGTCCTGGCCAGCAAGTTCTCGCTCGACCGCATCTCCAAGAACCCGGCGACCTTCGACCCCAAGAAACTCGACTGGGTCAACGCCGAGTACATCAACGGCATGTCCGATGCCCAGTTTGCCGACGAGATCATGGTCCCCGAGCTGCACGAGGCGGGTCTCATCGAGGGCAACGTCGAGTACGGCGAGGATTGGATCGATGCGCTTGCCGCCATCGTCAAGCCGCGCACCAAGATGCCGGCCGACGCCGTGACCGTCGCCGCTCCCATCTTTGCTACGGCCGAGACGCTCGAGTATGACGAGAAATCCGTCAACAAGGGCCTGGCCAAGGAAGGCATGGGTGCCATCCTGGACGCCGCCAAGGCCGCGCTCGAGGGCGTGGACGAGTGGACGGCTGCCAACATCGACGCCGCGCTTGAGCCGCTGCCCGAGCAGATGGACCTTAAGAAGCGCGTGGTGTTCCAGGCCGTGCGCGTCGCCGTCTGCGGCAACATGGTGAGCCCCCCGCTGGGCGAGACCATGGCGCTCGTCGGCCGCGACGACTGCCTGGCGCGCATCGACCGCGCCCGCACGATGGCGCTGTAATCGCTGCGCAAACGTTTGTATCCGAGCCCCGTTCACCCGAGCGGGGCTCTTGTTTCTGTACCGATGAGTGGGTTGCTGGGACAAAATAATCAGTAGTGTTTGTCCCATGTTCGAGTGACGCAACGAGCTCGACACTCGTATCGGCCATGGGACAAACTCTACTGATTGTTTTGTCCCACCCCTTTCAGGTCCGTTCGTTAGAGGTGGTGTATGGCTCAACAACTGTCGCTGTTTGGTTTGCCGGAACCGGAGGAAGCTCCGGTGAAGCCCAAGCCTGCCGCTGCCTCGGCTCAGTCTAAGCCTTCGCCCGAGCCCCCTGCCGCCTACGCGAGCGTGGTCCTCGACATCCCCACCCGTGCGCTGTCGGAACCGTTTGCTTACGGCATCCCCGAGTCCCTTGCCAACGAGGTCCAGATCGGATCCACGGTCCTGGTCCACTTTGGTAACCGTGCCGCCGCGGGCTATGTCGTCGACATTGCGCCTGATCTGGGCGATCTGCCGGGCAACAACTCCCTCGACCCGGTGCGCATCAAGCCCATCGAGGCCATCCTCAGCAAACCGCTCTTTACCGCCGAAGCCGCCCGCATCGCACGTTGGATGAGCCGCGAGTATGTCGCGACGCTTTCCGAGTGTCTGCGCCTGTTCTTGCCTCCGGGTGGCAGCCCGCGTGTGGTCAAGGGCGACGACGGTGTGTGGACGGTTGAACGTCCAGCCGTCAAACCCATCCAAAACCGCTGGGTGATGCTTACGCCCGAAGGCTTTGACTACACGCCGCCCAAGACCGCGGTCCGCCAGCGCCAACTCATCGAGGCGCTCCAGTGTGGTCCTGTCACGACGCGCGACCTCAACCTTCTCTATAACAGTATGTCGGCGACCATCAAGGCGCTCGAAAAGCGCGGCGTCGTGGTGGTTGAGGAGCGCCGTGCATGGCGTGGCTGCAGCGAGCAGACCACGCTGTCCTCGGCAAGCGGCAAGGCGCCGGTCTCCCTTACCAACGGCCAGCAACAGGCACTCGCGCAGATTGAGCGCGCCCGTCTGGACGCTCATGGCGACGTGGTGCTGGTCGACGGCGTCACCGGCTCCGGCAAAACCGAGGTTTACCTCTCCGCCATCGAGCGCGTGCTCGCAGCAGGTCGCTCGGCCTGCGTGCTGGTGCCCGAGATCTCGCTGACGGCCCAGACCGTCGGCCGCTTTCGTTCGCGCTTTGGCGAGACGGTCGCCGTGTTCCATTCGCGGCTTTCGGCCGGCGAGCGCCTGGACCAGTGGGACATGGTTGCCAGCGGTGCGGCCCGCGTGGTCGTGGGCGCCCGCTCGGCGCTCTTTTGCCCGCTCAGCGACTTAGGCCTCATCATCATCGACGAGGAGCACGAGACCAGCTACAAGCAGGGTTCCAGCCCGCGCTACCATGCGCGCGAGGTGGCGGCCGAGATGGCGCGGCGCTATCGCTGCCCTCTCGTGCTGGGCTCCGCCACGCCTTCTGCCGAGGCCCTCGACCGCTGCCGCCGTGGCACGTATAACGGCACCACTTGGACGCGTGTCGAGATGCCCGAGCGCCCGGGACACGCCGTGCTGCCCGAGGTCCGCATTGCCGACCTGCGCCGCGAGTTTTCGCACGGTAGCCGCTCCATGTTCTCAAAACCCTTGATGGAGGGATTGGAACGTGTGGCCGAGCGCCGCGAGAAGGCCGTGTTGCTGCATAACCGCCGTGGCTTTGCGCCGTTCCTGATGTGTCGCGAGTGCGGCTGCGTTCCCACCTGCAACCACTGCTCCACAGCGCTTACGTATCACGAGCGCACGCACACGCTGCAATGTCACACCTGCGGTTCGTCTTGGCGCGTGCAGCCGTATCCCGCGCCCACGAGTCGTTGCCCCAAATGTGGCAGTCGCTACCTGGCAAAAATGGGGCTGGGCACGCAGCAGATCGAGGACGCACTGCACCAGATGCTGCCCGAGGACGTCGCCATCATCCGCATGGATGCCGATTCCACGCGCGGCAAGGATGCGCACAAAAAGCTGCTCGAGCAGTTCGATGCGGCCGATTGCGCCGTGTTGCTGGGCACCCAGATGATCGCCAAAGGCCTCGACTTTCCCGAGGTCACGCTCGTGGGTGTGGTCAATGCTGACTTCGCCCTCAAGCTGCCGGATTTCCGCGCAGGGGAGCGCGCCTACGATTTGCTGGAGCAGGTCGCCGGTCGCGCCGGTCGCGGCGATCGCCCTGGCGAGGTCATCATCCAGACGTATCTGCCCGAGGATCCGGTCATCCGCGCCGTCGCCGAGCACGATCGCTCGATCTTTACCGACTACGACCTGGGCCAGCGCCGCGACGCACTGTATCCGCCGTTCGTGCGCCTGGTTAACATTTTGGTGTGGTCGGCAAACCGCGACGATGCGCAGGATTATATCGGGCGCATCGCAAAGCTTCTTAAGCGCCGCTGGCATGCCGCCGCGCCCGATTTTTTGCGGGCGGGGAGTGCCGTGCCGCAGGTGCTAGGCCCGGCTTCGTGTGTAATCGAGAGAGCCAAGGACCGTTACCGCTTCCATCTGCTTGTGAAGTCGCCCGTGGGGTACCATGTCTCTGATGATATCGACGCCTGCCTTAAAGAGGTGGGCTCTGTGCGCGGCGTGAGCGTGAGCGTTGACGTCGATGCCTATGATTTGATGTAACAACCCGAAAGGATGGCCATGGAAGCCAACGGAATCGTACTGTCGCCCGACCCTCGCCTGCGTCAGGAGTGCGCCGTGATCGAGGAGATCACCCCGGCGATTGAGGCGCTTGCCGAGAAGATGAAGAAGATGATGTTCGACAACGGCGGCTGCGGCCTGGCTGCTCCGCAGATCGGCGAGCTCATTCAGCTCGTCACCATCGACTGCGCCTACAGCGACAAGAACGACTACGACCCGTACGTGCTCATCAACCCTGTTATTGTTGAGCAGAGTGACCATCTGGTGCCGTTTAGCGAGGGCTGCCTGTCTATCCCCGGGATTAGCTGCGAGATCGAGCGTCCCGACCATGTCGTCGTCGAGGCGTACGACTTGGATGCCAACCTGATTCGCTATGAGGCTTCGGGCGACCTGTTCTGCGTGTGCCTGCAGCACGAGATCGATCACCTGCATGGCAACACTATGTTCGAGCGACTGAAGCCGATGCAGAGGATCAAGGCAGTCAAGGAGTACCAGGACGCCCTGTCCCGCGGCGCTCGACCGGGCGAGACGGAGTAGGTCCCACCGTCCCCGGGGCGCCCGCCTATATCATCCCGTGCTCAAACATTCTCGCTGCGCTGCGAAACTGCGCGCGGGACGATATAGGCGGGCGCCCCGGGGACTACGTTGACGCTGCTTGTCTCGCCCAGGTGCCGTCGGGCCAGGGATGGGCGTCTTCGCTGATAGGTGCTTTGCTGAAAGAGCTGCTTTTATTGCGGCTCTTTCTTTGGTTTTGGGTATATTTGTTCTTGTTGAATTGTTATTGCGGATGGGCTGGGTACTTGGCTTTCCGCCGTTATTTGTAGCTGTCTCGGCTTTGGTTGAGGGGAGACGTTCTTTATGCGTATTGTGTTTATGGGTACGCCTGATTTTGCTGTGCCTTCGCTTACTTCGCTTGTTGCGGCCGGTAATGAGGTTGCGCTCGTAATTTCTCGTCCCGATGCTGTTCGTGGGCGTGGTAAGAAGCTTGAGCCGTCTCCTGTTAAGGCTAAGGCGCTTGAGCTGGGGTTACCGGTTGTTGAGGCTAATCGTATGACGCCTGAGGTTGTTGAGGTGCTCCAGGCTGCCCAGGCTGATATTTTCTGTGTGGCTGCTTATGGCTGTATTTTGCCTGATGAGGTGCTGCATATGGCGCCGCTTGGTATTGTGAATGTTCATGCGTCCTTGCTGCCTCGTTGGCGTGGGGCTGCTCCTATTCAGCGTGCGATTCTCGCTGGTGATGAGGTTGCTGGCGTTTCTATCATGCGCATTGGGCACGGCGTGGATACTGGTGCTTATTGTGCTCAGGCTTCCACGTTGGTTTCCGGTAAGCATGCTGAGGCGCTGACCATGGAGCTTGGTGAGCTTGGCGGCAAACTGCTTGCCGATACGCTTCCTTCTCTTGCCGACGGCACCGCTGTGTGGACAGAACAGGATGAGGCGCTCGTTACCCATGCTGCCAAGATTTCTAAGCAGGAGATGCGTCTGGATCCGCACATGGCGGCGCTTGATTGCGTGCGTCATGTGTTTGCCTCGTCCGATACCGCGCCTGCTCGTTGCGTGATTGCCGGCAAGACCGTGCGCGTGCTCGATGCTGCGCCGGCCGAAGTGTCGCTTGTCGAGGGCGCCGTTGACGTTAAGAGCAAGCGTGTTTACCTTGGCCTTTCCGATGGCTCGGTTGAGTTGCTCGAGGTTAAGCCTGATGGCAAGCGTGCTATGGCCGCTTCTGCTTGGGCTGCTGGCCTGCAGGGTGCCGATCTTTCGTGGGGTGTTTTGTCATGAGCAAGCTGTCTCCCGCGCGCAAGCTTGCGCTCGATGTGCTGATGGAGGCCGATCGCCGCGGCATGTATGCACGCGACGTGCTGTCCTCTCGCGCATCGGCCAAGGCTATTGACCAGCGCGATTCCGCTTTTGCCGCCCGCTTGGCGCTGGGTGTTGCCGCCACGCAGGGTATTTTGGACGAGCTGCTCGACCAGTTTCTCGATAAGCCTAAAAAGGTTGCGCCGCGTGTTCGTATGGCGCTTCGTATCTCGGCCTTCGAGATGCTCTACCTGCATACGCCGGGCCGCGTTGCCGTGAGCCAGGGTGTTGAGCTGGTGCGCAGTGGTGCTAAGTCTGCTGCGGGCCTGGCAAACGCGGTGCTGCACAAGGTTGCGGACAACGTTGAGAACTTTGCCACGGCATCCGACGTGGATGAGTCCGAGCGACGCTTGGTTCGTCTGTCGCGCCTTATGGGTCTTCCGCGCTGGCTATGCGCTCGCATTATGGCGTCGTTTGACACTCCAGAGGGTGCGCTCGGCTTCGCCGGCAATCTGGCGCCCGCGCCGCTCGCTTTGCACGAGAACGCCTTTGCAACCAAACCTGATCCGTACCTATCGCAGCTTGTGGCGCCTGTGTTCCCTGGCTGTCATGCTCCGGTCGATGCTCAGGTTACGGTTGCGTCGGGCGTATTTGAGCGTGCTGCTGCCGTGGCCTCGGACCTTAACGCCCAGCTTATCGCCACAGCTGCCACGCGCCCTGGTAGCTGCCTTGAGATTGGTGCCGGCCGTGGCACCAAGACCTATGTGATGATGTGCCAGGCCAAGCGTGCGGGCTATGAGCGTCAGCATACGGCGCTCGATCTGCATGATCGCAAGTGCGATCTGAATCTTGCTCGTCTGCATAAGGCCGGTATTCAGGGCGTTCGCACGGTTTCGGGTGATGCCTGCGAGCTTAATGAGGTGCTCACATCGTTTGATGCCATGCTTGGCGAGCCGGTTAAGTTCGACACGGTCTTTATCGATGCGCCGTGCTCTGGCACCGGAACCATGCGCCGTCATCCTGAGATACCGTGGCGCCTGACCGAAAAAGATGTGACGGTTGAGCTGCCCAAACTGCAGCTTACGATGCTCAAAGAGGCTGCTGCGCGCGTGGCTGCCGGCGGCGAGCTCATCTATGCGACGTGCTCGGTTTTCGACGAGGAGAACACGCAGGTCGTGGAAGCGTTCTTGAGCTCTCCCGAGGGTGCCGGCTTTAGCGTGGCACCGCTTTCCGAGGCGCAGATTCTGCAACTCCCCGAGTTCGCCCAGGCCAAGAAGCTCGTCTCCGTACGCCAAAACGACCGAGGCCTCTTCCAAAGCGTCCCCATAAACGCCGATTCCTACGACGGTCACTTTTGCGCCCGCCTGGTCCGCAAGTAGTTACTAAGTTGCGGTGAAATAGGGATTGAATAGCGGCTTCTGCCCGCCAAACAGTCCTTATTTCACCGCAACTCATAAGGAACCTGGGCAGCTAAAGAATCAGCCCCGCGATTGGTGTTGGTCGCGGGGCTGATTGGTTTCTAGTGGCTGTGCGGGCAGTTGGCGCAGCAGCCACTCGTGGCGCTGGTGCTTGAGCCACCGCTTCGCTGGTCGGTGTTGTAGAAGCCGCTGCCTTCAAACTTGATGCCGCTGGCCGAGAACGTCTTGGATGCCGGAGCGCCGCAGCTGGGGCACACGACCTCGGGGGTCTCGGACATGGGATGCTCAACCTCAAACACATTGCCGCAGCTCGAGCACTTGTAATCGTAGCGCGCCATAATACTTCCTTTTCAGCACAAAGCGGGCAGATCTCTCTGCCCGCAAAAATTCAAACAGCTGTAACTGTACCCTATATCGAGGGTTTTATCACGCTTCGCCCCAGAATCTATGGGTGCTGCGCAGGAGCTTCGCAGCTTTGCCCTCGGCTGCCGCAACGTCGGCCTCGTCAGCCTGCCAAGTCCAGTTGCCCGTGGCCACGCCCGGTACGTTCATACGCGCGTCGTCGCCCAGCCCCAACACGTCCTGCAATGGCATCATAACGAGTGGAGCATCGCTTGCCAGGGCATTGCCCATGAGTTCACTTGCCAATGCAATACCGCTTGGTTCGTCGCCGCCCGCAAAGGAGCGCGTGCACCAGCCGGCAAGCGTCGAGGTGTCGTGCGTCGAGGTGTACAGGATCTTGCCCGGTGTGGGATGAATTCCGCAGCGAACGTCGTAGTCGCTAAACTCCAGCACATCCATGCCGGGGAAGCCGCAGGTGGAAGCCATGGCGCGAACGCCAGGCGTCAGATAACCTAGGTCCTCGGCGATAAAGATGAGCGGACCTAGCTCGTCGTAGGCGGTCTGGAACAGGTCCTTGCCCGGGCCAGCCAGCCAGCGGCCGTCGGCACAGGCCTTGCCGGCAGGGATGCTAAAGTAGCTGTGGAAGCCCAGGAAGTGGTCCAGGCGCACACGGTCGTAGAGCGCGAACGCACGGCGCAGGCGATCCATCCACCAGCTATAGCCGTTTTCCTTCATGTGATCCCAGCGGAAGGTGGGGTTTCCCCACACCTGGCCCTCGGGCGCAAAGTTGTCGGGCGGCGCGCCCGAAATCTCAATCGCCTTGCCGGTGTCGGACAGCCAGAAGTTCTCGGGTTCGCTCCACGCGTCGGCCGAATCATCCGAGACATACATGGGGATATCGCCGATGACCTCGATGCCCTTCTTGTGTGCATAGTTCATGAGCTCGCACCAGGCAAGGTCAAAGCGGTACTGCATGTACGCCTGCAGCTCGGCCTCGTCGTGGAAGCGCTTGTCATCGATCAGGTGCTCGTTGTAGCGCGCGACATCCGCCGGCCAATCGTGGCGCGACTCGCCCTCAAAGTACTTCTTAACGGCCATGTAGACGCAGTACTTCTCTAGCCAATCGGCATTGCGGTGTTTAAACGCCGTGTACAGCGGGTCGGCATCCTCGCCGCCGCGGTTCTTCCAGATGACGAAGTCGGCGGCCAGCTCCTCGTGGCTTTCGGGCAGCAGGTCGATATTGCCTGCAAAGGCCGAAGGACCGGCGTAAGGGGAGCGGAAGAAGTCCGTGGGGTTGACGGGCAGGACCTGCCAGTAGCGCATGCCCATGGCGGCCAGGTGGTCGATAAAGCGACGCGTGGGCACACCGATCGTGCCAGGCTTGCCGTCATCGGTCGGCACCGAGGTGATGTGGCACACGACGCCCGCGCCATGATCGAGCGGCTCCTGCAGGCGCTTCTCGGCATGGTGATAGATGATCGAAGAGCCCAGCGGGTACAGGTCGAGCGTGACGGTACCGTTGTGGATTTCGCATTCGTGGCCGCTGATCACGTCGCTTGCACATTCGCCGAGCGCCGGGATCGTCACGCAGTGCGAATTGCGCAGGCTGCGGTTGATGATAACCGTCGCGGCCTCGCCGTCTTTGCCCGTGCGGGTGTAGGCCAAAACGTCGTCGTTGAGCGCGAAGGCCTTGATCTCGCCATCGACCATAAAGGGCAGCGCGCGTCGGACGGCAGACGCGTTCTTAACGATAGCCAGCGTATCGAAGTCATGGAGTTGGTCCTTGGTCGGCAGGGTACGACGGTTGCCCGGATCGGTGAGGCCCTCCAGGCCGTACTCATCGCCGTAATAGATCGAGGGCACTCCTGGGAAGGTCATCTGCATGAGCGTTGCCAACCAAAAACGGCTCTTGGCCAGGCCCATCGAGTTCTCGTCCAGGCGCCATTTGCTGCGCTCGCTCTCGGGCAGCTGCGACTCGTCGGGGCCACCGCCGAGCACCGAGATAATGCGCGGGCGGTCGTGGCTCGAAAGCAGATTGAGCGCGCAGGCCAGTGCCTCGCGCGGGTAGTTCTCGCGCAGGGTCTCGATGTCCTCAGCAGCTTGATAGGCATTCTTGTAGCCCATCAAAAAGCCGATGACCATGTCGCGGAAGGGGTAGTCCATGGCAGAGTCGAGCTCAGAGCCCTGCAGGTAGCGGCGCAGATGGCCGTAGCTGATCTTGTTGGAGGCGTCTTCCCAGACCTCGCCGAGCAGCAGCGCGTCAGGTTTCTCGGCGAGCACGGCCTTTTTGATCTCGGCCAGGAAGTCATCGGAAAGCTCGTCGGCCACGTCCAGGCGCCAACCATGGGCACCGGCGCGCAGCCATTTGCGGATCACGCCGTCCTTGCCCAGGAGCCGCTCGCGCACCAGTTCGGAGCTCTCGTTGATGGCGGGCATGTTGCCCACGCCCCACCAGCAGTCATACGAACCGTCTTCATGGAAGTAAAACGCATCGCGCCACGGCGAGTCCTCGCTTTGCCAAGCACCGACGCCGGGATAATTGCCGTAGCGGTTAAAGTAGATCGAATCGTCGCCCGTGTGGTTGAAGACGCCGTCCAGGATGATGGAGATGCCCAGCTTCTCGGCTGCCTTGCACAGCTCGGTAAAGTCCTGCTCGGTGCCCAGGATCGGGTCGATCTTGGTGTAGTCGGCCGTGTCGTAGCGGTGGTTACTCGCGGCCTCAAAGATGGGGTTGAGGTAGATGGCCGTAAAGCCTAGCTCGGCAATGCGGGGCAGGTCATTTTGGATACCCTTGAGCGAGCCGCCGTAAAAATCCCAGGTCTTGATGGAGCCGTCTTCGGCACGCTCGTACTCGGGCGGTTCGTTCCAGTCCTCGACCATGCGGCGCTGGATTCCGTTGCGCGGTTTTTCAACTTCGGCAAGCGTGCGTTCGCGCCAGTTTTCGTCGCGTGCATAGCGGTCGGGGAAGATCTGGTAGACCATACCGCGCTCGTACCAAGTGGGACGGTTCTCTCGGTGCTTGTAGACGGTAATCTGGAAGGACGGAACCTCGGCGTAGTTGTAGGTCACACCCTCGCCACCGGTGCGACCCTGCGGTGCACCCAGGCGTACCACAGGCTGGCCCTCGATGTTGCAGATAAAGCTGTACCAGATAAGACAGGGCTCAGTGCACTCAAGCTCTACGGTAAATATACCGTCGCCCTCGTGCGTCATGGGATACAGAGACTCACCGATTTCATCGACCCAGGTGCGCAGGGTGAGCGTTGCCTGGTTGGGGTCGGCATCCTCCAAAATCACCGAGAGTGCAACGGAAGTTCCAGTGGTCACAGCGCCAAACGGAGTGCGAAACTGCGGTAGACGGCTGTTGTGTATCAATCTCATAGTACGGTCCAGTTCAATAGAATCATGGCCTGCGGGCCATGGGTTTTACGCCTAAGATGTAAGTATATCTGTAGTACACAGGGTGTATAAACAACATCCGTTTACCATCGGCGAACGGTTGTCCTAGAAAATCGTTTTACCACTACCTACAGAGAAGGGGCACCAGGTTGGAGCGCCCCTTGCTTAGGGTTTGATGAGGTTTTGGATCGTCTGGATTAGCGGCGCTTGCGGGTGGCCGTTGCCTTGCGGACGGAAGTCTTCTTGGTCGGAGCCTTTTTCTCGGTCGGAGCGGCAGGGGAGACCGGGGTCTCCTTGGCAGGCTCGGGCTTAGCCTCCGCCTTCGGGGCAGCCTTGGTCTTAGCCTTGACCTCGGCGGCCTTCGGTGCCGGCTCGGGCTTGGTCTCCTCTTTGACGGCGGCGGGCATAGCCTCTGCCTTAGGAGCGGCAGCCTTTGCCGTGGTCTTCTTGGCCGTCGTCGTGCGCTTGCGCGTGGTGGTCTTGGCGGTCGGCTTGGCCTCGACGGCTGCTTCGGCCTTGGGCTCGGCAGGCGTCTCCTCGACCTTGACGGCGGGCTTTGCGGCAGCCTTCGGAGCGACCTTGGTCGCAGTAGCCTTGGCGGCCGTCGACTTCGTTGCCGTGGTCTTCTTGGCAGCTGTTGCCTTCTTGGCAGTCGTGGTCGTCTTCTTGGCAGCGGTCTTTGCCGGAGCCTTGGCGGCCGGTTTGGCCTCAGCGACCTCGGCCTTTACCTCGGGAGCAGCCTCGGCCTCGGCGGCCTTCTTGGCAGCGGCGGTCGTGCGCTTGCGCGTGGTCGTTGTCTTGGCAGCCGTTGTTTTAGTCGCGGCAGCTTTGGTCGTCGTAGCCTTCTTAGTGGTCGTCTTGCGGGTCGCGGTCTTCTTAGCTACGGGCTTTACAGCAGGCTTGACCTCGACCTCTGCCTTGTGAGCAACCTCAGCCTTCACCTCAGGCTCGGCCTTTGCTGGCTCAGCCTCAACCGGCTTCTCTTCGGCCTTGGGCTCCTCAGCGGCCACCGGCTCAGCAACAGCCTCAGGCTCGTCGACAACAGCCGCCGGCCTCTCAATCTCCGGATGCATAAAGAAGTACAGATCCAGATACTTGTCGGCCGAGCGCGTCCAGCTAAAGTCCTGGCTCATGGCCTGCGTGACCAGTTGGTTCCAGGCGTCATGGTTGTCCCAGAACAGGCGTGCCGCGCGGAACACGGCGTCGCCCATCTCGTCGCCGTTAAAGTTGGTAAACGAGAAGCCCGTACCCTCGCCGGTAAACTCGTTGTACGGAATCACAGTGTCCTTCAGACCACCGGTCTCGCGCACGATGGGCAGGGTGCCGTAGCGCATGGCGATGATCTGCGACAGGCCGCAGGGCTCAAACTTCGAAGGCATCAGGAACATATCGGCGGCGGCATACATACGCTGCGACAGCGCTGGATCGAACTCGATGCGCGCGGCCATGGTGCCGGGGTACTTGTCCTGGAAGTAGCGCAGGCCGTCCTCGTAGTCGCGGTCGCCGGTGCCCAGCACGGCCACCTGCACGCCGCCGGCCAGGATGCGGTCGAGCGCGTACATGACCAGGTCCATGCCCTTCTGGCGCGTCAGGCGCGTGACCATCACCATGAGCGGGCGGTCGTCGCGAACCTCGAGCCCCAGCTCCTCCTGCAGCTTGGCCTTGCACACGGCCTTGCCGGAACGGTCGTCAACCGTGTAGTTGGCGGCAATGCGCTTGTCGGTTGACGGGTCAAAGGCCGCCACGTCAATGCCGTTGAGGATGCCCTGCAGCGCGTAGGAACGCTCGCGCAGCACGCCGTCCAAGCCCTCGCCAAACTCGGGTGTCTGGATCTCGCCCGCATAGGTGGGGCTCACCGTTGTGATGGCATCAGCATAGTGCAGCGCACCCAGCATATAGTTGATGCTGCAAGCGTCGCAACGCAGCTGCGAGGCGGCCGCCGGAATATGCGCCACACCCAGGATGTCCTCCATCACGGTGTCGCTAAACTGGCCCTGGAACGCCACGTTGTGGATCGAGAACACGGTCTTGACGCGGTCGTACAGCGGCAGGCCCTGGTAGAACTCGCGCAAGAACACGGGCGCCAGCGCCGTCTGCCAGTCGTTGCAGTGCAGGATGTCGCACTCAAAGCCGGCCGGCAGGTGCTGCAGGCTCTCGGTGATGGCCTTGGAGAAGAACGCAAAGCGCTCGCCGTCGTCAAAAAAGCCGTACGGATAGTCGCGCGCAAAGTAGCGCTCGTTGTCGATGAACATATAAGTGACGCCGTCGTGCTCGAGCTTCTCGAGCCCGCAGTACTCGTTTCGCCAGCCTAGGCTCACGTAAAAATCGGCAAAGTGCTCCATCTGTGCCTTGTACTCGTCCTTGATGGTGGCGTACTTGGGCACCATCACGATAACCTCGGCGCCGGCGCGCACAAGCGCCGCAGGCAGCGAGCCCGCCACGTCACCCAGGCCACCGGTCTTTACAAACGGTGCGCACTCGGCCGAGGCAAACACGATCTGCATCTTTTTGCTGGAATCTGCCATATTGTCTCCCATGTTGCAATTCGAGAATAGCCGCCTGGCGCGAACCGGGCGGCTATTCTACATGTTACGAGCGATGTTTCGGTGCCAACGTTAACGTACGATGGTGGTGTCGGAAGTTAACGGAGCCTTGCCCAGCACCAGGATGTTCTCGGGCGTGCCGCGAAGCTCGGTGTTGGTGGGAACCACGTTGTTCTTGTCCAGAATGGCGTTCTCAACGCGGGCGCCGCTCTTGATGATGCAGCTCTGATTGATGATCGAGTTGGTCACCGAGGCGCCTTCCTCAACCACAACGCCGCGCGACAGGATCGAGTTGCGCACGGTGCCCTTGATGATGCAGCCCGCCGAGATGATCGAGTTGCACGCGTGGCTGCCGGTCGCATAGCGCGAAGGCGGCACGTCGTGAGCCTTGGTCAGGATCGGGCGCTCGGGATCGAAGAGCTGGTCGGCCACGGTCTGGTCGAGCAGGTCCATGCTGCGGCGATACAGCGACTTCTCGCTAAACACGCCCACGACCTCGCCCTTGTACTCGTAGCTGCACACGTCGATGTTGCCAAAGTCGCCCTGAAGTGCCTCGAGCAGGTCCAGATAGTCAGCGGCCTGATAGTGATCGATGATCTCGAGCAGCGTCTCGCGGTTGACGATGCAGCAGTCCATAGAGGCGTTGTCGCCGTACACGACGCCGGCGCTCACGCCCGTCAGGCGGCCGTTCTCGTTAATCTCGAGCTTGGTCTCATCATCGACGTTGCGCGTGGCCTTGCAGTACACCACGGTCATCTGGGCACCGGAGTTCTCGTGCGCCTCGATGATGGTGTTGAGGTCCATGTTAAAGATGATGTTGGTGCCCATCATCACGACATAGGGCTTCTCCGAGCGCTGGAACAGCGTCTTGTTGGAGATGATGTCGCGCAGCAGGAAGCGCATGCCGCCCTTGGTGGTGCCATACGCGTTGCCGGGCACCATGAACAGGCCGCCCTTCTTGCGGTCCAGGCCCCAGTCCTTGCCCGAGCCCACGTGGTCGATCAGCGAGCGGTAGTTGCCCGGCATGACGACGCCGACGGTCTTAATGCCGGCATTCATCATGTTGGACAGCGGGAAGTCGATCAGGCGGTAGCGGCCCAAAAACGGAACGGACGCGATGGGGCGGTCCTTGAGCAGGACGCTGCCGTAGGACGAAGAGTAGTTAGCGGTGATATAACCGATGGCCTTGCGATTGATCATCGGATCATTCCCCCTTCCCGATAACGACGTCATTTCCAACGACGGCCGTATCCTTGGTGGTATCGACAGAGCCGAGCTTCACGCCCTCTTCGACCGTGGAGTTCTCGCCCAAAATAGCGCGGCATATGTGCGCACCGCTCTTAACGTGCGCACCCGGCAGCAGCACGGAGTCCTCGACCACGGCGCGCTCCTCGATGATGACATCGGTCGAAAGGATCGAGTGGCGAGCGGTGCCGTAGATCTTGCAGCCATTGGAGACCAGGCAGTCGTCTAGGCGGCCGTCCGGGCCAATGTAGTGCGGCGGACGCGTGGTGATGTTGGACATGATGGGGAAGTGCTTGTCGAACAGATCGAACTCGGGGTTGTTGCCCAGCAGGTCCATCGAGGTCTCGTGGAAGCTGGCGATGGTGCCGACGTCCTTCCAAAAGCCGTGGAACTCGTAGCTGTACAGGCGCTTGCCCTCGCCGAGCAGCTTGGGGATGATGTCCTTGCCAAAGTCGTGGCTCGAGCGCTGGTCCAGAGCGTCCTCCTCGAGCGCCTCGATCAGCACGTCTGCCGAGAAGATGTAGATGCCCATGGACGCGAGGTTCGAATCGGGCTTATCGGGCTTCTCGGTGAACTTGGTGATGCGGCCGTCCTCGGGATCGGTGGTCAGGATGCCAAAGCGGCTGGCCTCCTCCCACGGCACGGGCATAACGCTCACCGTGAGGTCGGCGTTGTTCTCAATGTGCGTCTTGAGCATCTTGCGGTAGTCCATGCGATACAGGTGATCGCCCGAAAGAATCAGGACGTACTTGGGGTCGTTAGCCTTGATGTAGTCGAGGTTCTGCGTAATGGCGTCGGCCGTGCCCGCATACCAGGCGCCACCGGTCTGCGTCTCGTACGGTGGCAGGATCGACACGCCGCCATCGCGGCTGTCCAGATCCCAAGCCTCGCCGGATCCCACGTAGGCATGCAGCAGGTAGGGGCGGTACTGCGTCAGAACGCCCACCGTGTCGATGCCCGAGTTGGAGCAGTTAGAGAGCGAAAAGTCGATAATGCGGAACTTGCCACCAAAGCTAACCGCCGGCTTAGCGATCTTTTGGGTGAGTGCCCCCAATCGGCTGCCCTGTCCTCCTGCGAGGAGCATCGCGATGCATTCTTTCTTACTCATCGATTTCTCCTTCTGTCATCGATGTTCCTAAACCCATTAGCGACGGGCGCGGCGCTCGGTCGCGCCCGTCGAGTAATGCCGTGCCGGCATAAGGGAGCTCGCGCGCCTTTACGCGTGCCAGATCTCGTCGCGGTACTCGCGAATGGTGCGGTCGCTCGAGAACCAGCCGGAGGAGGCAGTGTTGAGCAGGGCCTTGCGGTTCCAGGTCTCCTGGTCGCCATAGCTGCCGGTGAGCTTCTCCCACGCATCCACGTAGCTGCGGAAGTCTGCCATGACCAGGTCGGGGTCGTTGTTGTTCATGAGCTCGTTGTAGATGCTCTCGAAGTTGCCCGAAAGACCCGCAAAGGTGTTGTCCTTGAGCTCGTCCATCACGCGGCCCAGGCGGTCGCGATCGCCGTTGAGGGTATCCCACGCAAAGTAGTTGTTGGATGCCCAGAGCTGCTCGACCTCGGGAGCGGTCAGGCCAAAGATGGCCTCGTTCTCGCGGCCGGCCAGGTCGGCGATCTCGATGTTGGCGCCGTCGAGGGTGCCCAGCGTAATGGCGCCGTTCATCATGAGCTTCATGTTGGACGTGCCCGAGGCCTCCTTGCCGGCCGTGGAGATCTGTTCCGAGATCTCGGCGGCAGGGTAGATGAGCTGGGCGTTGCTCACGCGGAAGTTGGGGATAAAGCAGACCTTCATGACCTCGTTGACGCGCGGGTCGTTGTTGATGACATCGGCCACGGAGTTAATGAGGCGGATGGTCTCCTTGGCGAAGGTGTAGCTCGAGGCAGCCTTGCCGCTAAAGATGAAGGTCGTCGGCGTCACGTGGAAGTTGGGATCGGCGATGCGACGGTTGTAGATGTCCATCACCTTCATGATGTTCATGAGCTGGCGCTTGTAGGCATGGAAACGCTTAACCTGAACATCGAAGACGGTGTTGGGGTCAATGACCAGACCGGTCTCGGCCTTGACGTAAGCGGCCAGGCGCTCCTTGTTGGCGCGCTTGGAGGCACCCACGGCCTTCAGGAACTCGGTGTCGTCCTTAAACTCCTTGAGCTTCTCCAGCTCAAAGGCGTCCTTCAGCCAGCCATCGCCAATGGCCTCGGTCACGAGCTTGGCGTAGGTAGGGTTGGCCTCGGCAAAGAAGCGACGGTGCGAGATGCCGTTGGTCTTGTTGTTGAATTTCTCGGGCGTCAGGGCATAGAAGTCCTTGAGCACGATGTTCTTGATGATGTCAGAGTGGATCTTGGCCACGCCGTTGACGCTGTGGCTGCAGATCACAGACAGGTTGGCCATGCGAATCTCGCCGTCCCACAGGATGGCGGTCTGGCGCAGACGCTCCTGCCAGCCCTCCTGCGTGGTGTCGAACGACTCATGCCAACGACGGCTGATCTCGTCGATGATCTGGTACACGCGGGGGAGGAGCTTGGAGAACGTGCCGATGGGCCACTTCTCCAGAGCCTCGGGCAGGATGGTGTGGTTGGTGTAGCTCACGACCTGCGTCACGATGTTCCAAGCGTCATCCCACTCGAGCTTCTTCTCGTCGATGAGGATGCGCATGAGCTCGGGGCCGCACATGGCGGGGTGCGTGTCGTTGGTGTGGATGGCCACAAACTGCGGCAGCAGCTCCCAGTTCTCACCGTGCTCCTTCTCAAAGGTGTCGAGCAGGCTGTAGATGCCGGCCGAAACGAACAGGTACTCCTGCTTCAGGCGCAGCAGACGACCGTGCTCGCCGGCGTCGTTGGGGTAGAGGATAGCGCTGATGGCCTCGGCCTCGGCGCGCTCGGCGTCGGCCAGGGCATAGTCGCCGCGGTTGAAGGCCTCCAGATCGAAGTGCTCCTCAACCGGCTCGGCGGCCCAGACGCGCAGCTTGTTGACGGTCTCGCCGGCATAGCCCACCACGGGGATGTCATAAGGGACGGCCAGGATGTCCTGCGTGTCCACTGTGCGGTAGAACGTGCGGCCGTTCTCCTCAAAGCCCTCGACGCGGCCACCAAACTTAATGGTCACGGCCTTGTCCTGACGACGGACCTCCCAGGGATAGCCGTGCGTGAGCCACTCGTCGGTGGCCTCGACCTGGCTGCCGTTGACGATCTCCTGCTTAAACAGGCCGTAGCGGTAGCGCATGCCGTTGCCGTAGCCGGCAATGCCCTCGGCTGCCATGGAATCCAGGAAGCATGCAGCCAGACGGCCCAGGCCACCGTTGCCCAGCGCCGGATCGGGCTCCTGGTTCTCGATGACGGACAGGTCAAAGCCCATATCGTCGAACGCCTCGGCGACCATGTCGCGCACGCCAAAGTTGAGCAGGTAGTTGTCAAGCAGGCGGCCGATCAAAAACTCGATCGAGAAGTAGTACACGCGCTTTTTGCCCTCGGCGGTGGCGCGGGCGTCACTCTTGGTGGCAACGGTGCGCGCCTTCTCGGCCACGAGCTTGGCCAGGGCGTTAAAGCGGTCCAGGTCGCTGGCGGCCTCGACGCTCTTGCCACTGATGCTCATGACGGCGTCGCGATAGAGCTCGGTAAACTCCTGCTTGTTGTCGAAGATCTTATTCATACGTTCCTTTCCCCCGGGGATGTTTCTCCCGGAACGGTTATGACTTGTATCCTACGCCTCGTCGGGGCGGGTAATTACAGCTGTAACGGTTTTGTTACGCATCCTTGGCAGACGGCTTAACAGAAGCAGACTTGGCCTTGGTAGCGGCCTTTTTGGCAGCCGGTTTCTTGGCTGCGGCCTTAGCAGCGGGCTTTGCGGCAGCCTTGGCCTTGGCCTTGGTCGTCGTAGCCTTGGCCTTAGTCGGAGCCTTCTTAGCAGCCGCAGGCTTGGGCTTCACCGAAGACATGCGCTTTTTGGGCGCAGCCTTGGGCTCCTCGACCACGGGCGGCTTATAGCTGCTGGGACCGCGGCGCTTAAGCACCACACCTGCCAGGCCGGGAACCTTGATCTCGATGGAGTCCATCTGCCCGTTCCAGGGATAGGGCTCGCTCGAGCAGGTGTAGGGCTCCTTGCCGGCATAGCCGCTGCCGCCAAACTCAGGACGGTCAGAATCGAAGATGACCTCCCAGTCACCCTCGCGCGGCACGCCCACGCGGAATCTCTCGTAGCTCGCCGGGTCAAAGTTGATCAGGATCACCAGGTCGTCATCGACGTCCTCGCCCTGACGCACAAAGCTCACGATGGACTGCTTGGAGTTGTCCGCGTCGATCCAGGTAAAGCCGTCATCGGTGTAGCCGCGCTCGTACAGGGCGGGCTCGGCGGTGTACAGGTGGTTGAGCGCCTTGATAAACGCCTGATGATGACGGTGGGTCTCGTACTCCTCGGTTAGGAACCACTGGATGGACTCGTAGTAGCGCCACTCAATAAACTGGCCGATCTCGTTGCCCATAAAGTTGAGCTTGGCGCCGGGGTGCGTCATCTGGTAGAAAGCCAGCGTGCGCAGGCCGGCAAACTGGCGCCACCAGTCGCCCGGCATGCGGCCGATGAGCGAGCACTTGCCGTGGACGACCTCGTCGTGGCTCAGCGGGCAAATAAAGTTCTCGGTAAAGGCGTACATGATGGAGAACGTGAGCAGCCCGTGGTTGCCGGGGCGCCACGGAAAATCGGTCTGCATGTAGTGCAGGGTGTCGTTCATCCAGCCCATGTCCCACTTGTAGTGGAAGCCCAGGCCGCCGTCCTGAGGCGGGTAGGTCACGAGCGGCCACGCGGTGGACTCCTCGGCCATCATCATCACGTCGGGGTGGTGGGTCTCCACGGCGCAGCTGACCTGACGGATAAACGCACTGGCGTCCAGGTCCTCCTCAGTTCCGTACTTGTTGAACTTCTTTTGCCCCGGATCGTCAATGCCAAAGTTGAGATACAGCATGCTGGACACGCCGTCCATGCGAATGCCGTCAACGTGGAAGTTCTCGAGCCAATACAGCACATTGGAGACCAGGAAGGAACGGACCTCGCCACGGGCGAAGTCGAACTTGTGCGTGCCCCAGTTGGGGTGAATCTCGTGCTCAAACAGCATGTGGCCGTTAAAAGTGGCAAGGCCGTGGGAGTCGGCGCAAAACCCGCCGGGCACCCAGTCCATGATCACGCCGATGCCTGCCTCGTGGCACGCATCGATAAAGTGCATGAGCTGCTGCGGGTTGCCGTAGCGCGACGTGGCGGCGTAGTAGCCGGTCGTCTGGTAGCCCCAGGAGCCATCGAAGGGATGCTCCATGAGCGGCATGACCTCGATATGCGTGTAACCCATGTCGCGCACGTAGTCCACGAGCTCCACCGACAGGTCGTCGTAGGTGTAGAACTCGCCGCGCTGCGCGGGGAAGGGGTCCATGGGACCGGGGTAGTTGCCGAACTCGTCCGGCTCGCCCTGCGGCGCGTCGCCGTGGCGCTTCCACGAGCCAATATGCACCTCGTAGATGTTGAGCGGCTGCGACATGTGGTTGTGACCGGCGCGGCGCTTGAGCCACGCGGCGTCGTTCCACTTATAGCCGTCGAGGGTCCACAGCACGCTGGCGGTACCCGGAGGGCACTCGGCCTTAAAGGCATACGGATCGGCCTTATAGAGCTTTTCTCCCTCGTTTGTCTCGATGAGATACTTATAGAGCTGGCCCTGCTCGGCGCCAGGAATAAAGCCTTCCCAAATAGCGCTCGTATGCACGGGCACCAGCGGGTTGGCTTCCTCATTCCAATCGTTAAATTCGCCAATGACATGGACGCTCTTTACGTCGGGCGCCCAAACGCAAAAGCGCCAGCCGCGCGTACGGTTCTGCGTGTCGGGGTGCGCGCCCATCTTTTCCCAGCTGCGCTCCCACATGCCAATGCCAAACAGATAGACATCGTCCTTAGAGAGTTCCGGCGCGTGCGGGGCGGCTTTACGGGTAGCGGGCTTTTTGGTTGCTGGCTTTAGCTTTGTATCGCTCACGTTTGATCCCATCATGACGCGGCAGCGTGTTGCCTTGGTGACTAGATGCGAAAGGTCCAAGGCTGCACGAATCGAAGGGACGGCGATAGTTCTATGATTCGTTCCACCTCGCGTGCTCGGTGGAACTTTCGGCAGAAACTACGATAACACCTGTACGTTACTTTTATGAAGGAAAGTGGTTTTAGGGCGGCGTTTAATCGGTAAGCGCCATGTTTAGACCACTGGCAGAATTGCCGTGGTAAAACTCTTGACAGTTTTACCAATTAGGGTTTCAAGATTGTTAGTCTGACGTTTGGTAAAACGTTTTTAGCAGGATGTTTACCATTTGACATCGAAAGGTTCGTTTATGTCCCAGACCGCCGCCCCCAACGTTGCTTTTATTTTCGATTGCGACGGCACACTGGTTAATAGCACCCCCGTTTGGGCCTATGCCCAGCCCGAGTTATTGCACCGCTACGGAATTGACGTGACGGTCGACGATTTTGCCCAGTTTGAGCATCTTTCGCTGGAGGACGAATGCCAGGCCTACCACGACACGTGGGGTATTAGCGCAAATGGCGAGGAGCTCTATCTCGAGCTGAGTGACATTCTGATCGATGGCTACTCCAAGGTGCCGCCGCGCGAGGGGCTTCTGGCATTTTTGGAGCAGGCGAAGGCGGTGGGCATTGCCATGTGCGTCGCCACGTCCACGCCGGCCGAGCTGGTTAAGTCTGCACTTGCGGGAGCCGGGCTCGATGCCTACATGGAGTTTGTGACCACCACCGGCGAGGCAGGACGCTCCAAGCAGTTCCCCGATGTGTATGAGCTCGCGCTGCGCCGCCTGGAGGAGCGCCATAGGCACAAGTTTGAGCGCGCATGGGTGTTTGAGGACGCCGTTTTTGGCCTTAAGAGCTCTGGCGCCGCGGGCTTTAAGCGTGTAGGTATCTATGACCCGCACGGCCGCATGAAGCGCGACGACGTGCGCGCCAACTGCGATATCTTTATCGATAGTTATGAGGACCTGGATCTGGCCCGCGTGCTTTCGTTTGAGGGATAGGCGAGAGCTGTGGCTTGTAAGGTATTAGTGGTCTGTGGCTCGTCCGTGGTGGCGAGCGCGGATCTGTTGCGTAGACTAGCAGGGGAGTGCGACCACGTTGTCGCCGTGGACCGCGGGCTCGATGCGCTGCTGAGCGCGGGGCTAGGCTGCGACGTTTATGTGGGGGATGCCGACACGGTGAGCGATGCGGGTCGTGCGTTGGTCGATGCCGCCGAAGCCTTTGAGGTAGAGCGCCACGACCCGTACAAGGACTATACCGATCTGGCGTTGGCGCTCGATTCCGTCCGACGTCGCTGGCCAGGTGCCGAAGTGGTAGCAACCTGCGCCACCGGCGGCCGTCCGGATATGGCGCTTTCCGTACTGGGGCTGCTCGCTGGCTATGAGGATGCCCCGGTCTGGATTGCTGAGGACAAGGTAGTCGCCCGCATCCTACACACAGGCGAATCCTGGACCATCGAAGGCGCTGAGGGCAAGACATTCTCCATCATCGCCATTGCCCCCAACACCGAGGTAAGTGAACACGGCCTAGAGTGGGAGCTAGACCACAGCCCCCTGGGATTACTAGCTGACACTGGAATATCCAATGTAGTCAGGAGAACGGCCAAGATCCAAGTCCACACCGGCACCGCCATCGCTTACCTATATCAATTGGCTCAATAGGCATTTAAAGTCTCACCCAAAAAAGTCCTTGCACGTCGAGCCAACTTCCCCTATAGTATCTCCTCGTCACGGGGGCGTAGCTCAGCTGGGAGAGCGCTTGACTGGCAGTCAAGAGGTCAGGGGTTCGATCCCCCTCGTCTCCACCATCGTGAATAAAAAGGCCTTCGGAATTCCGAAGGCCTTTTTTCATGCCAAAATACCTCGCGCCACAAACCCATACCCACATCAACAAAAAGTTGCACAATTTATTTCCCATGTCTGTACATAGTTTGTTATCCAAACGCAATTACCAGTGCAGCTCGCTGCTTCAGTTGGGCTTCAGGAACACTCCCAATTATTGCCAGCACCACAATAACCTGCGCCAACGTGAACAACATCCCATAACAACCCCCTTAAGCACGTCAAATGAACGAAATGTTGTCCAACGCAACCCAAATCAGTTTCACTAACAGCTTGTGCTAGGATACCTAACGTTACATGAGTTCAACTGTGCTCACGGCTTCAGTAAGCCACAAAGCGCAGGGTCGATCAGCATCCGGCCGTAACGGCGGTGTTAGAAAAACCACGAGCTCCAATATCGATTGCCATGCACGTTTTGCACTTGCTTTTGTGGCTATTTATAAGTTCGCATTAGAAGGTGCAATAAGTTGTTACGGCAAACCACAGCAGTCCTTCAGCTGTTTGCGTGCGGTCCAGTTTTGTACCCGCTTGACTGGTTCGCACGCAGCCAGCTGGAGACGCGGTCATTTTGCGATACACGTCCGCGTTTCTAGCAACTGCGCTTATACATACCGTTCACGGTGGGGCAGAGCCACGTGCTTGTCTGACTGGGCTCAGGGTTTGAATATGGAGCGCCTTCGCGCACAAGCGCCCTGGCGAAGCCATATCCAAATCACGTGAGCCATACGTAAGACAGCAAGGGGGTGGAGCTCGTGTGGTATGTAATTCAGGTCATTAACGGTCGCGAAGACGTAATGCGCGAGCGCATTGAGCGCATGGTGCCGGCTGTCGCCATGCAGGAGCTCTTTTATCCCCAATTTCAAACCGAGATTAAAGTTCACGGCGAATGGGTCAATACGACCAAGCCGCTCTTTCCCGGTTATCTTATCTGCGATACGGCAGATCCCCGCACCGTGCAACAGTATCTGCTGCGCATGGACGACTTTGCCCGGGTGCTTTCCCAGGACGGTCAGTTTGTGCCGCTGGCAAAAGAAGAGGTTCAGCTTATTGGCGGCTTTACGCATAGGGGAGACCGCGTAGTGCCCATGAGCGAGGCCTTAAAAGACGGCGACCAAGTCGTAGTGACGGCAGGTCCGCTGCTGGGCCACGAAGGCCTTATCAAAACCATTAATAGACGCAAGAGCACTGCTTATCTGGAGCTCAACCTGTGCGGCCGACGCGTAACTACGCGCGTTGGCCTTGCCGTGCTTTCGGCCGAGCAGCGCGTCATGCGCAACCTTAAAAAGGCAATCGCCTAGCTGCAGACGGTCGCTACACAGAACAGGGAGGATCCCCCGACCCGGGGTCGAAGTGTTGGAAGAGAACGTGTCGGATAAAACAGAATATGAAACGGATGCGCCAGCGGGTGCGGCGCTGATTGCTCAGGCCATGGACCGACGTGAGGGCACCGGCCGCTACAGGGCCATGCAATCCATCATGGACTGGGATCGCTCGCGCCTAGCCTACCGCACCGTTAAGCGCGCTTTCGACATCGTGTTCAGCGGTGTTGTGCTCGTGGTCATCGCGATTCCCAGCCTGGTGCTCGCGGCACTCATCCGCCTGGAGAGCGAGGGCAGCCCCTTCTACAGCCAGATCCGCGTGGGACAGACCCGCCCCGACGGTAGCCTGACCACCTTCCGCATGTGGAAGTTCCGTTCCATGTACAAGGACGCCGACGAGCGTCTCGCCGAGCTCAAGGGGCAGAACGAGATCGCCGGAGCCATGTTCAAGATGAAGGAGGACCCCCGCGTCACCAAGATCGGCAGGTTCATCCGCAAGCACTCCATCGACGAGTTCCCGCAGTTTCTGAACGTGTTCCTGGGCCAGATGTCCGTCGTGGGTCCTCGTCCGCCGCTGCCCAACGAGGTTGCAGAGTACACCGAGTACGACCTGCAGCGCCTGGCCGTAAAGCCGGGGATTACCGGATGGTGGCAGGTGACCGACCGCAATTCAACGGGTTTCAACGGAATGGTCCAGCGGGACCTGGAGTACATCGCCAAGTGCGGACCCGTCACTGATCTCAAGATTATCGTCCTCACGGTGATCGAGGTTATCACCGGCAAGGGGGCGTGCTAGATGGATCTCTCGAAAGCAAAGGTTTGCATTCCCAGCTCCAGTGGTGGACACCTAACGCATATGTGGCTACTCAAGCCTATATGGTCGCAAGCCGTCGAACGGTTTTGGGTAACGTTCGACAAGGAGGATGCGAACTCGCTGCTCAAGGACGAGCGCGTCATCCACTGCCATTACCCAACAAATCGAAATATCCCCAATTTATTGAAGAACACTGTTCTTGCCTGGAAGGTGTTGCGGAAGGAGCGTCCTGACCTGATTATCTCGTCTGGAGCTGCCGTGGCAGTTCCTTTCTTCGTGCTGGGCAAGCTGCTGGGTGCCAAATGCGTTTACGTAGAGGTTTTCGACCGCGTGGATAAGCCGACCATGACAGGTCGGATGCTCAACGGGATCGCTGACCTGTTCGTTGTCCAGTGGCCGGAGCAACTGGAAGTGTACAAGCACGCCGTGAACCTCGGCTCGATTTTCTAAGAAGTGGTCGAATGATTTTCGTTACCGTGGGCACCCACGAGCAGCAGTTCAATCGCTTGGTCAAGGCTGTCGACGAACTCAGGGCGGACGGGATACTTACGGAACCGGTTTTCATTCAGACAGGCTATTCAACATATGAGCCTATCCATTGTGATCACTCGCGTTTTGTGCCGTTCCATCAGATGAAGAATTATATGGAAGTTGCGGATGTGGTGATTACGCATGGTGGCCCTTCGAGCTTCATTGAGGCGATGGCGGCCGGGAAGGTCCCTGTTGTTGTTCCGCGTCGAGGGGACCTTGGCGAGCACGTGAATGATCATCAAGCGGATTTCGTTCGCATTGTGGCGGAGCGTCAGGGCGGTATCGTGCCTATTTATGACGTTAAAGAGCTGCCTCAAGCAATAGAGCGAGCCCGTGAACTTTCATGCGGAGCCTATTTTAAGAGCCATAACTTAGAGTTCTGTAAGGAGCTCTGTGGTTTGATTGAGGAGCTTTAACCCCATGATACCCAAGAAGATTCATTACATTTGGTTTGGCGGTAATCCGCTTCCCCCTCTAGCTGAACGCTGCATTGCTTCATGGGAAAAATATATGCCAGGCTACGAGATCGTTCGTTGGGACGAATCAAACTTTGATACTGATTGCTGTGATTATGTTAGCGAAGCTATAAGCGTAAAGAAATGGGCATTTGCAAGCGACTATGCGCGATTCAAGATTTTGTTTGAGCATGGAGGGGTCTACTTAGATACTGATGTCGAGCTTTTGAAGCCTCTAGATGAAATTATTCAAAGAGGCCCTTTTATGGGTTTTGAACAGGATTTCAGCTCTGGTGCTGCCGGCGCTGTCGCTCCGGGGCTTGGCCTTGCGGCCAATCCGGGGCTTGGCCTCTACAAGACTATCCTCGATTCCTATGAGTCTGATCACTTTATAAAGACTGGTGGTGTCTACGACCAGACCACTGTCGTTGTTCGTACAACTGATATTCTTAAAGGCCTTGGACTTGAAGATAAACCTGGCATCCAGGAAGTTGCTGGGATAACTATTTATCCAAGTGAATATTTTTGTCCAAAGGATTTCCTTACGCATGAGATTAACGTAACTGAAAATACGTATGCTATTCATCATTTCGACGGATCATGGGCTGGACCGGCAACGCATTTTAAGCATAAAGTTATGAGAGCGGTTGGCCCTAGAGGGGTTATTCTTTTCAAGGCGTTTAAGAACATAATTAAGGGCGATCGTTAATGAGCAACACATTATTAACGATATTTACACCGACCTATAATCGTATTAATGAGCTTGAGCGCCTGTATTCATCACTAATATCTCAGACCGACTTTCGATTCGAATGGCTCATTGTGGATGATGGATCGACTGACGATACTGAGAACATGGTTGTCTCTTGGTTAGACGCGTCGCCCTTTCCTATTCGATATATCAAACAGCCGAACTCTGGAAAACACGTTGCACATAATCTTGGTGCTGCAGAGGCATCTGGAGAGTATTTTATTTGCGTTGACTCGGACGACTGGCTTGAGCCCAACGCCGTGGAGACTATCTTGCACGACATAACAGCTTTGGATACGGAAGAAGGTCTTCTGTATCCAAAGCTGTTTGCGCACCAAACAGCTTTGGATACATGGTTTCCCGATGGTGCTGACAAGATTGAGCTTGCCGATATGCGCATGAAATACGGTCTCGTCATCGAGACGGCGATTGTCTTTAACACTGATGTTTTAAGGCGGCATTCATTTCCCGTTGTTCAGGGCGAGCGTTTCATTCCTGAAGGCTCGGCTTACTACGACTTCGTTGCTCCCGAGCTGTTTTGCGTGCACAACGAGCCCTTTTACAGATGTGAATACCTCGAGGAAGGTCTCACCAAAAACATCTGGAAGAATTGGCTGGGCAGCCCCGTGGGTACGCGCATGGCACTTGTCAAGCGACATGAATCTGCCAGGCGGTACTCGGGCGCTCGAGCGCTGAGGGAAAGAATTTCAGCCCTCGTCGGAATCGAGTCCCTGAACATGGCGGTCGCTGAGCCCACCTTATCCGGAATCGTTTCTAATAGGGTATTGGCCCTCCTTGTATTCCCCTTGTCTGTGCTGGTCGAAAGGAGACGTTTTGGAAGGAAAGTATCTTGATTAAGCGCAAGGCTGCCATAAAGCAATACACCGACATGAATGCGGGGAACGTTTCCTCCATGAGAGTCGTGGACCTTCTGTACTGCGCGTATCTTTTCTCGGTTGTGTTTATGAGCACGCTTGGCCTGAGCGCTGGTGACGATATTTATGTCGCCTGCGTCGGGCTCGGTGCCGCATTCGCGGTTATTAGGTTTCTTGCTATGGACTTTGATCCGCGCTTCTTCTTGATTGCGATGGGTCTTGCAGCCCTCGGCGTCATCGAGCTGGTTGTTAGCAAACGGTTCACCCTGCTTCTTACGGTCATGCTGTTGGTTGGCGCCAAGGACATTGATATCAAGAGGGTGCTACTTACATTTCTGACCGCGAAAATCGTAGGACTTCTTTTCGTAGTGCTGTTTGCCGCTACGGGTATTTATGAAGTTGAATTTTACCAGTATTATAAAATGGCGACAGACACATACATTCAGCGAGTCCTTGTAAACGGCTCCTCTACCAACGTCATGCACTTGTCTTTTCTCACGGTCGTCTTCTTGACGCTCTATATGAAAAGGGGAAATTGCGGAATTGTCGTCTACCTCGTGTTTGCCGTTTTGAACATCTTGTGTGAATACATCACGGGCAGTTACATCGGCCTGTTCCTCGGCATGGGTGGTCTGCTCCTGTTCTATGTACTTCAGCATTCAGGGAAGATAAGGGAACTGTTCGTCAGGTTCTCAACGGCCGTCCTCCCGCTTCTTATTGCATTTTCGTTTGGAACTGCGTTGCTCTATGGGAGAAACGGTTTTGTCGGCGTTCTCGATAGGATTTTTCAGGGTCGTATCTATTACAACAACTTCTTTCTCAGTAACTACACGGCAAGCCCATTCGGTCATGGCATGCTGACCTCAGAGGGTAATTTTGACAATAGCTACGTCTTCGTCTTCGTTGCCTACGGATTAATTGCCTTCATTTTGCTATTCGGATCAATGCAGTTAATTGTTAAACGGCTTAAAGAAACACGCGATTGGGCATCTCTTGCATTTGTGGTTATTTACATGATTGCAGGTCTGAGTGAAAGTTTTTACCCGGCTGCTGCTGTCAATCCATCCTTATTTCTGCTTGTTCCATTACTTAGCTTTAATGGGAATTTTGATATGCGAAGCAGGGCTGCGTCCTGAATAAACAATCTACTTTATAAAACCTTGAGACCTTGTTCGTGATGGGAATAGCTTACCATGTCACAAGAAATATCGTATTCATCTAGCGAAGGCAACTTTGCACCAGTTGCGATTACAACGTTGAGTAGAATCGAGTGCCTAAAAACAACGATTGATTCTCTCGGTAGATGCCATTGTGCCGAGTACACTGACGTCTATATTTCAGTCGATTATCCTCCGAATACAAAATATAAGTCTGGTTATGTGGAAGTCTGTAATTATCTGAACACAATTCATGACGACCATCCGTTTAAATCGCTAAATCTATATTTTCATAAGGCTAATTTAGGCCCGTTTGAAAACTATCTTTGGCTCGTACGTCTAATCCTCTCAAAATATAATTCGATTATCATTTTGGAAGATGATAACGAGCCTGCCCCTTGTTTCTTAGATTTTTGCAACAAGGGGCTTCAAATTTACGCTACCGATAACGATGTTGTTGTAATTAATCCTTCTGATTACGTTTGGTGTGGAGATGGATACACTCCATTACTTAGAAGCATAAACACTGATGATTGCAATACCGAGAAACGACAAATGCTATGGCATGGCATGGCATCCTGGAGTGAATGTATCCTACCGTATTACAATTTTGTTCTAGATCAATCAATCCTATCAATTGGCGATCATCCGTCAGCTTTATTAAAGCTATTCAAACGCTCCAAGACCCTCTGCTACCAATATCTCAAGGACACATATAACACTAGAGCCAAAGCGCCCTGGCACAATGGACGACTTTACTCTATTGATATGACATGGGATGTTGCCATGATTGTATTTGACAAGGTCGCCATTTGCCCTATCGAAAACTTGCAACGTGACTTAGGGGTCGTGGGTAACGGCCATAGCTTTACAAAAGCGTTCTCTAATTCAGCAGAGCTACAGAATCGAAAACTAAAAGAAGAACCAGAATTTGACTTTGTGAACCCCCAAGACGCTGCCCTAAACATGGATGAGCTTATTCTTCACGACAAATTTCAGTCAAAACCTTGGTGGAAATGGGCATTCTTAATCACTGGTTATCTAGCGAAGTATTTACAGAGAAAGCTGACTGGAAAATCTCAAAAGCTAATCAACCCGTGGAGCGAAAATGACAAGTAGACAGGAGCCATCACTTAAACAAGAGACACTTTCCTCTTTAATTTGGAAACTATTTGAAAGGGGAGGAAATGCAGTTGTTCAACTCGCCGTACAGATTGTTATGGCGCGTCTGCTTGCCCCTGAAGAGTTCGGTGCCCTAGCAATTATTCTTGTCTTCGTTAACATAGGCAATGCAATTGTTCAATCTGGCTTAAATACATCAATAGTTCAAGCTCAAACAGTTGAAGATTCCGATTTGTCGACAGTGTTCTGGTTGAGTTTTGGAACCTCGATTGTTCTGTGCTTGGTGGTCTATATTTCAGCACCAGCAATTGCGTCCTTTTACTCCTTGGATTATCTAATCTGGCCCTTACGTGTTATGGGTTTTTTGCTATTGGTCACAGCCTTCAATTCTGTTCAGGTGGCAATAGTACAGCGGGACCTTAAACTACGTAAGGTGTTTAATGCAACAATTGCAGCTGTCATCGTCTCTGGAATAGCTGGTATTGTTGCAGCCACTGCAGGGGCCGGTCTTTGGGCTTTAGTTCTTCAGCAACTAATTTATCAATTTAGCAACTGTCTTTTTTTGGGCTTCCAGGTTAAATGGTTTCCGAAGCCCATATTTAATAGGTCGAAAGCTCGCAAGCATTTTAGTTTTGGCTGGAAACTCCTCGTTTCTGGTTTATTGGATCAAGGCTATCAATCTCTTTCAGATTTAATTATAGGTAAGCAATTCAGCGCCTCAGACCTCGGCTTAGTTTCTCAGGGAAAAAAGTACCCCCAGGCTCTGGGGGGCATGTTGGATGGGGCAATTCAGCCTGTCATGCTATCAGCCATTTCGCGTGTTCAAGCTGATACCGATCAGGTGAAGCGATTAGTACGAAGGGCCCTAAAAACATCAACCTTTATTATTGTTCCAGCTATGACGCTATTTGCAGTAGCGGCTAAACCGATTGTTGTCTTATTACTAGGAGAGAAATGGCTGCCTTGTGTACCGTTTCTGCAGATGTATTGCTTTATATACGCCCTATTACCAATACACACCACTAACCTGCAGGCACTTAACGGCATGGGGCGTTCTGATCTGTTCCTGAAGCTTGAACTTATCAAAAAGGCCTATGGAATCTGCTTCATTTTGTTTGCTGCCTTTATATTAAAGGACGTCTACCTAATGGTAGCCATGTATATGATTACCGGCATCATCTCAACATTTGTTAACGCTTATCCCAACAAACGGGTTATCGGATACTCTTATTCTGACCAAATACGCGATATCGCTCCTGCATTTGTGATTTCAGCAATTGCAGGAGGACTTGCACTGTTTTGCGGTTCATTTGTCGCCTCGCCTGGACTTCAAATTCTTGTCGTAATTGCCGTAATGGCAATTACCTACTTTGGTATCGCAGGCATTTTTAAACTCGAAGCCTTTGAATACCTCATCAATACCTTTAGGGATTTCTTGGGTGCTAAACGTCGTTAAAGACGTTGTGTCAATACTGTAACCGTTTTAGTCATCGTTCTTTGAAAGTTGCATAGCGAAGGGAAGGTACCTGATATGGGTAACCGCATTCTTGTCACACGATCATCCATGCCTCCTATGGAGGAATACTTTGAAGAGGTCGCACCTCTTTGGGATAGCCATTGGCTTACCAATATGGGTGTTGAGCATAAGAAGCTCGAGGCAGACCTCAAGGAGCGTTTGGGGATCGACAACCTTGCTCTGTTCACGAATGGTCACAATGCTCTAGAGTGCATCCTCGAGGCCATGGCTCTTCCGACCGGTGGAGAGGTCATCACAACACCGTTCACCTTTGCCTCGACCACTCACGCTATCGTGCGAAAGGGACTTACTCCCGTTTTTGCCGATGTGAATCCCGTGAATCTAACGTTGGATCCCGAGAGCATTGAACGATTAATCACCCCGCGCACCTGCGCCATCGTGCCCGTCCATGTATACGGTAATCTTTGCGATGTTGACGTCATCCAGGAGATCGCTGACCGTCACGGGCTGAAGGTCATCTACGATGCAGCCCACGCCTTCGGCGTCGAGCGCGTGAACGAGGACGGAAGCAGCAATAGCGCGGCGGCATTCGGCGATGCGGCCATGTTCAGCTTCCATGCAACCAAGGTATTCAACACCATCGAAGGCGGTTGCGTCTGCTTCAAGGACGAAGATCTGTATCCGCTGCTCAATCAATGGAAGAACTTTGGAATCACGGGACCCGAGGACGTCGAGTACGTGGGTGGCAACGCCAAGATGAATGAGTTCTGCGCGGCTATGGGCGTCTGCAATCTTCGTCACCTGGACGCCGAGATTGGCAAGCGCAAGGCCGTTGCTGAGCGTTATTGGGACAACCTTGAAGGCACGGCCGGCGTGACCGTTTTCCGTCCCGCCAATAACATCCGCCACAACTATGCGTACCTTCCAGTGCTGTTCGATCCGAGTGTCTTCGGAGCATCGCGCGATGACGTTTTCGATGCCCTGGACAAGGTTGGCGTCGGCGCACGCAAATACTTCTATCCGTTGGTCAACGATTACGCTTGCTACAGAAGCGTGTACTCCAGCGACCGCACCCCTGTGGCCAAGAAGGCTGCGACTGAGGTTATCACGCTTCCCATGTATGCCGACCTAGCGTTAGAGGACGTCGACCGCATTTGCGAAACGGTGTTGAATTCAGGAAAGGAAAACTGATGAGTAAGACACTTCTCCTTCTTGGCGGAGCACGCTATGCGCTACCGGTTATTAAGGCGGCGCACGAGTTGGGCGCGAAGGTCGTTACTTGCGATTATTTACCGCATAACTATGCGCACGCTTTCTCGGATGATTACATCAATGCGAGCATTATCGATAACGAGGCTGTGCTTGCCGCTGCTAAACAATGCAAGGCGGACGGAATTATGTCGTTTGCAGCAGACCCGGGTGTGGTGTCCGCGTCATATGCTGCCGAGAAACTGGGGCTGCCGTTCCAGGGAAGCTATGAGGCGGTCAGCATTCTTCAAGATAAAGAGCGCTACCGCGCCTTCCTTCGCGACAATGACTTTAATTGTCCCGAGCTTCATATCTACCGCTCTGCCGACGAGGCCATGAAAGAAGCCGATTCGATTGCTTATCCCGTGATTGCCAAACCGGTTGATTCGGCTGGATCGAAGGGCTGCTCGCGCGTGGATGGCCCCGAGGATCTTAAGGCGGCGATTGAGCACGCTCTCGAGTTTTCGCGTGATGGGCGCTGTATCGTCGAGCAGTTTTTGGAGAAGGAGGGGGACTCCTCCGATGCCGACGGATTCGTTAGCGGCGGAAAGTTCTCGTGCGTGAGCTTTACCTCGCAGCTGTTCGATCCCTCCGTTCCAAATCCCTACACGCCCGCTGCGTATGCAATGCCAGCATCATTGCCGGCGTGGGCACAAATAGAGCTTGTCTCGGAATTGCAGCGATTGGCCGATCTGTTGGGCCTTCGTGACGGCGTATTCAACATTGAGACCCGCGTGGCAACCGATGGCAGGGCCTACATTATGGAGAGCTCTCCGCGCGGCGGCGGTAACCGACTGTGCGAGATGCTCAAATATGCCACCGACGGCAAGACCGATCTTGTCATGGCGGCGGTGAAGGCCGCTCTCGGCGAACCCGTTGGCAATCTTTCGATGCCCGCTTATGACGGTTTCTGGTATCAGCAGATGCTTCACTCTGATCGCGACGGGGTGTTCACAGGTATGGAGTATGCAGCTGATTTCGCCGTCTCTCATCTTGCCGAAGAGCAGCTGTGGATTGAGCCCGGCGCCAAAGTCGAGGCGTTCACGGCAGCAAATCATGCATTTGGATCGGTATTCCTAAGGTTCGACACACAAGCCGAGCTTGATGAATTTCGCGCCGAGCCGAGTGAGTTCATGAGGGCGAAGGTGGGCTAACCGTGAAAAAGAGGATTGTAGTAATCGGCGCAACCGGCAACACCGGTGCATACCTTACCGAAGATCTAGTAAATCACCTGCCTGCAGATGAATATGAGGTGTTTGCCGCCGGTCGTAGAGAGACGAATTTTTTCAATCGCTACAACATTGGTTATACAAGTGTAGATATGTCCGATGCTTCTACTCTAGAGCAGCTCCCCCAAGAGGGCGTCCAGGCGGTGATTCTTCTTGCCGGTTTACTGCCAGCATATATGAGCGGCTATAACCCTTCCGATTATATTGACGTAAACAGCCGTGGAGCCCTTAACGTACTCGAGTATTGCCGTAAGACGGGTGCTGATCGCATTCTTTATGCTCAGACCATATCCGATGTGCTGGGTTCCGTTACTCCGGAAAACCCCGTAATTCATCCTTACGATGATCGCAATATTATTATGACTGGCGATCACACCGTCTATGCTCTTTCCAAATGCTTCGCCGTTGATTTGATCAAGCATTATCAGGCTGAGTACGGATTAAAAGGCTTTGTGTTTAGGCTTCCCACTGTCTACGCTTATACCCCTGACAAGACATACAACGTCGATGGAGTGCGCCGAACACTTGGATATCGATTGCTAATGGATCGAGCCATGGCAGGAGAAACGCTTGAAATCTGGGGCGATCCCACTCGCGCCAAAGATGTTGTAAACGTCAAGGACTTCTGTCAGCTCTTACGTAAAGCTGTGACCGTAGAGAACGTTGACGGCGGCTTCTTTAATGTGGGTACCGGCATCGGAACTTCAAACGAGGACTGGATTCGCGGCATCGCGAAGGTATTCAATCCAGATGGCGTTGAATCAAAGATTGTCTATCGTCCGGAAATGCCAAGCGGTCCTTCTTATGTAATGGATATCGAAAACTGTCGTGAGTTATTAGGCTACGAGCCGAAATATGACTTCTTACACTTTCTCGAAGACTTCAAGGCTGAAATGGCTCTCAATAGGTTTAAAGATCTGAGATAGAACCAAAGCCATCACCTATGCTAAATCTGAACCGAACGCTGAATCCTATCACGGAATATTAGTAAGAACGGTATCAGACTACTGAGAGATTTACGACCAATATATTATTTGTCCAAGCAGCCATAAGTGACTTGAGCAGTAATGCGCACTTTATTCGACTGCCGCTGAAGGGAAAACGTTGAAAGGCATAATTCTTGCAGGTGGGTCTGGCACTCGACTGCATCCGATTACTAAAGCCGTTAGCAAACAGCTTCTGCCAATTTACGATAAACCACTTGTGTACTACCCTTTGAGCGTTCTGATGCTAGCTGGAATCCGAGAGGTGCTTGTCATCTCGACGCCACGTGACCTGCCGGCGTTCAAGGAGCTTCTCGAGGACGGATCCGAGTTAGGCATGCGCCTAGAGTACGCAGAGCAGGCCAAACCTCGCGGTCTAGCCGAAGCTTTTACCATCGGACGTGACTTTCTTGCCGGCGAGCCGTGTGCGCTGGTGCTGGGTGACAACATGTTCCACGGCCAAGACCTCACTCGCGTGCTTACACGCGCAAAGGAGAAGGTCGAATGCCATGGTGGGGCCGTTGTGTTTGGATACCCCGTGCAGGACGCTAGAGCCTTCGGTGTGGTGGAGTTCGACCAGAACCATCGTGTGGTTGGCATCGAGGAAAAACCCGAGGTTCCAAAGTCGAACTATGCAGTGCCGGGACTGTACTTCTATGATGGACAGGTTTCCGATATCGCAGCAAACGTTAAGCCAAGCGCGCGTGGAGAGCTGGAGATCACGAGCATCAACAATGCCTACCTAGATCAAGGCCAACTATCGGTTGAGCTGATGGGGCGAGGCATGGCGTGGCTAGATACGGGCACGCCCGAGGGTCTTTTGAAGGCCGCAGAATACGTAGAGGCCGTGCAGAGCCGCCAGGGGTATTACATTGCGTGCCTGGAAGAAATCGCTTATCGCCGCGGTTTCATCGACCATAATCAGTTACACGAACTGGGCGAAGCGCTGAAGAAGACTGCGTATGGTAAGTATCTTTTGAATGTCGCAAACGAGACAAAGAGGGGGTAAATATGTCTGAGATTTTTGAACCCAAGAACATCATCGTCACGGGCGGCTGCGGCTTCATCGGCAGCAACTTCGTCCATTACGTGGTCAACAACCACCCGGACGTCCACGTGACCGTCCTGGACAAGCTGACCTACGCGGGCAACCCCGAGAACATCGCGGGCCTGCCCGCCGACCGCGTGGAGCTCGTCGTGGGCGACATCTGCGACGCGGAGCTGCTGGATCGCATCGTCCCGGGCCACGACGCGATCGTGCACTACGCCGCAGAGAGCCACAACGACAACTCCATCGCCGACCCGGAGCCCTTCCTTCGCACCAACGTGGAGGGCACCTTCCGCCTGCTGGAGGCCGTGAGGAAGCACGGCATCCGCTACCACCACGTCTCCACCGACGAGGTCTACGGCGACCTGGCGCTCGACGACCCGGCGAAGTTCACCGAGGAGACGCCGTACCACCCGTCCTCGCCGTACAGCTCGACCAAGGCCAGCTCCGACATGCTCGTGCGCGCCTGGACGCGCACCTACGGCCTGCGCGCCACGATCTCCAACTGCTCCAACAACTACGGCCCCTACCAGCACGTGGAGAAGTTCATCCCGCGCCAGATCACGAACATCGTCGACGGCGTCCGCCCCAAGCTCTACGGCCGCGGCGAGAACGTCCGCGACTGGATCCACACCGAGGACCACTCCAGCGCCGTCTGGGACATCCTCACCAAGGGCCGCACGGGGGAGACCTACCTCATCGGAGCCAATGGCGAGAGGGACAACATCACGGTCCTGCGCATGATCCTGGAGGCGATGGGGCGCGACCCCGAGGACTTCGACTGGGTCGCCGACCGCCCCGGCCACGACCGCCGCTACGCCATCGACAGCACGAAGCTCCAGCGCGAGCTGGGCTGGAGGCCGGCCCACACCGACTTCGCCGAGGGGCTCAGGGCCACCATCGACTGGTACGTGGCCAACGAGTCCTGGTGGCGCCCGGCCAAGGAGGCCACCGAGGCCCGCTACCGCGCGCAGGGGCAGTAGAGGTAGCAGCCCTTGCGAAACAAAGCGGGGTCCCGGACTAGCGCTCCGGGCCCCGCTTTGTTTAGTGCGCAGTTGGCCGAATGTGTCCCTGAATGGCGGTTGGTTGGTGGAGCGTCGTGCGTCGTGTATTGTATTTCTTGCGCCTTTACTTGTGGCCTTCCTCGCCATAAATACTGTGGTGATGCTATTCACCCAGTTGTACGCCTACGCGGACGAGCCCGGCGGGGACGTATACCTGCACGGCGATCTGATCTGGTGCGGCGAAACGCCCGAATGCAAGCAGTCGATGGCCATGTGCCGCGCAAGGTGGGGCTGCAGGTGAGGCTCGTGCCCAAGAGCAACACGAGGCGGCTCTCCTACGAGTGCTGGCAGGGTGCGCAAAATCTGCATCGACCCGGTGCGCTGCCCGCTGGCGCATGAGAAGTCCAGGCTCAAGAAGTACGACCACGACCACGACTGCGACGGGACGTGGCTTGAGGGCATCCCCGACGGCAACGACCACTCGATCGAAGCAGTGAGGTTCGCAATTATGGACGACATCTTGCGTGGGTGAGGGCGCAGCGTGCTGCTTCTCCTCGCCACTGAAAGGCGCTAAAGGTTAATCTGCTGTCTTCTCCGTTGTCTTAGGATCAGCCTCCTCGCCCTGCTCGTCAGATACTCCCTTGAACTTCGCCATAACGTTTTTCTTTGTCTTGACAATCTTTGGACGCGCGGTCTCACGCCACCATTTTTCGACATGAGGCTTTGCCGCCTGAGCACCTTTCACCGCCAGAAAGCTAACGGCAATTACGGTAATCGCAGCAGCCGCCACCTTGCCACCGTTCGAATCGGAGGCATCATTGCCATCGCGCTGGCCGTCATCAAGACTGTCATCGCCATTTGCCGCAAGCGATGCCTCCCACTCTTCTCTCTGCCTTTTCTTTTCGGCGCGATTGGCTGCAACCGAATCGGAAAGCTCACGTCTGCGTTCCGGGGAAAGCGGGCCAATTTCATTGAGGATTTCCTCTTTCCATGACGTGGAAACATAGCCAGCATGATTAGGGCTTCCGGTTTCCCAGTGCCTCTGCGTGGCATAAGGACGCCCCTTCTCGGTGACCCTATAATCTCCAGATTCGCCTTCGAGGTAGCCTTCTTCCTTCAGCCAGACATTCACCTCCTCTGCGTTAAGCCCAACATCCCGCCCCAAGCATCTTGCTGACTTACGCATCGCAAGCCCCTTTCGCTTATCAACAGTATGGTAGTGTCGCGAATCATGATGTAGGGCTCGGTTCTCGAGGGTGGCCACAGGCTGCCCGAGGAACCGAGAATCATCTAGAATGCCGTCATTCTAGCCTATGTCACGCCGCCTTCCTGCCGACAACGGGGTTACCGGCCGCGACGAGTGCGATGATCCCGGCCGCGTGCTCGGCGGCAGGGCCCTCGTAGGCAGGCGCGTTCACCTTGGCGCCCTCGACGGCCCTGCCGATGGGGTCTTCGTTGAACTGGCGGCGTCCGGCCCAGCCCTCGTCCATCTCTGAGAACACCGCTCCCATCATCCTGATGAGCGACTTCCTGCTGGGGAAGACCTGCACCACGCAGCCGCGGCGCTTGGGCTCGCGGTTGGCGCGCTACTGCACGTTGTTGGTGCGAAGTCTCACGTGGTGCTCGTAGGGGAAGTCGAGGTAGGCCAGCGCGTCGGCCTCGGCCTCTTCGAGCGCCTCGGACGCCTTGGGGCAGAACCCCTCGATCTGCTCGGTGGTCAGCTGGGTGCTCGAGTCCGGGCTCGCCGACCGCAGGGCCACGCGCGCCATTAGCGAGGGATGTGGTGATCGCGAGATACACGGTAGCGACCTTGGGCGCATGTGCGCGCTTCTGCAGGTTCGAGCGGAAGGAGATGAAGTGATTGGCGAAGACGTGAAATGGGCGTTGGGCATTGCGGTCACGGCGCTCGTGCTCATGGCGTTCCTGCTGCACGTGCCGTTCGCCCTGGTGCTGGGGCCGTGGAGGACTAGGGGGCGCGTCCGAGACCGGAACCCCCGCTGGAGGGACCGTCCGTTTTTTGTCCGGGCGAGCTGAGATGCTTTTATCACGATAAGCGCAGATGGGAAGCACATCACTGGTATGATTTGGGAAAGGAGGAAACAGATGAAAGTCCAAATCGGGACAGAGTACTGTGCGATGGAAATCGCCGAGTACGCCGTCAGCAGGCGATATCGCCACGACACGCCAATCAGCAATCTTCAGCTCCAGAAGATTCTTTACTTCCTGCAAGTCATACACGCGAGCGAGACCGGCGAGCTGCTATTCGCCGACCAGTTTGAGGCATGGCCCTACGGCCCGGTCATCAGAGATGTCTACGTTAAGTTCTCTGACTGCGGCGGCTTCCCGATAAAACGCGAGTTCGACACCGAGATAAATGATTCCATCCGCCCGTTTCTGGATGCGGGGGTGGACATGCTCGCCGAGAAATCCCCATGGGAGCTCGTCAGGATCTCACACGCCGAGGGGTCTCCGTGGGACGTCATCTACAACCAGAAGCGCCTACACAAGGGAATCATCCCAAATGAATTGATCATGCAGTGCGCTAGCGAGGTCTCTGAGTGACCGAGCAAGACTACGCAAAGGCGGCCGAAAACTTCGAAAGGGCCCTCTCTCTGCTCACCAGCAAGATTGGGACTCTTTCGAAGCCACCCCTGAAAGTTCCCCCAATAAACGCAGGCAGCGACGACGCAGAGAAACGCAAGGCTCTCCGCGACATGCTCGAATCCCTCGCCAGCACGGATGATGCTGCGGTGCTCTCCCAGGATGACATCCGCCGAGCCTCGAACTTCTTCGTAAAGCTATATGGGGGGGAGCGAGCCCTATCGCCATAGATATGCCGACATCTGCGACCTGGTATTCAATGCACTCGGGCAGTCCCCTGGGGACTTGGACGAAGGGGTCCCCTATTCGGTCAACTGCCTCGCCGAGAACATTCGCATCATCCATGACAACCTGACGAAACATGGATTTTGTGACCAGGCGAAAAGTGTCCTCAAACTCGCCGACCACATCGACCTGGAAAAGACGAGGCTGAGCCACGACATCGAACAGCAGCAGGCCATGCGCACATTCAAAGCGGCAATCGCCGAAGTGAAAGCGGAAAGGGACGAGGCGGACCAGAAACGCGCAGAGCTGGAAAGGGAGTTCGACGAGCGCCTCGACAAGACGAGGATGGAGTACATCGCGATCCTCGGCGTGTTCGCGGCGGTCGTGCTCGCCTTCAACGGCGGCGTCGGGTTCTCGACCTCCGCGATGGGCGCGCTCGGCATCGACGGCGGCATACGCGCCATCGTGCTCCTCGCCGCGCTCGTGGGCTTCGTGCTCATCAACACGGTCTGCATCCTGCTGGTCTTCATCTGGAAGATGTCCTTCAACCATCGGAATGTCGAGCTGGGAAAATGGCCGAGGAACTGTCTGATCGCCGCAGACGTCGTCCTCGTGGCCATCATGGCTGCGATGATGGCGCTCTCCCACCCTGGACTCAGGGGGCTCATCGGGCTGTAGCCCGAACGCCATGCCGAGGGCCGTCCTCCGGGGCGGCCCTCGGCATGGCGACACGTCTAGGAACATAGCCGTGCGGTCATC
The DNA here is from genome assembly GCF_003465685.1 of Collinsella sp. AF04-24. Lineage (NCBI taxonomy): Bacteria > Bacillati > Actinomycetota > Coriobacteriia > Coriobacteriales > Coriobacteriaceae > Collinsella > Collinsella sp. AF04-24. The sequence goes on along the minus strand of NZ_QSBK01000006.1, from coordinate 17,687 downwards.
CTCCGCCGCACGGGACACTGGGGAGCCGTCCTTCGGGTCGGCTTCCTGCTTTTCGCGGCGGGGCGAGATTGATTGGATGTGGCGCTTGGACGCCGACGAGCCGATGGCGAAGGTAGTGTCGCGATTGTTGGTGTAGGGTCTCCATAAGGCGGAATCTGTAGAGGAAGGAGACTGTGATATCGTGCGCTCCGATGATGATATGCCTGGAGAAGGGTTTTACGAGCGCTACCGCGTGCTCTTTTACCCATGGATTCACGAGAGGCCTACGGCCAGAATGCGGGATGTGCGACGGGAGAAGCGAGCCGTTCGCCAAGTGGAGCCCGACGACTTGAAGCCTCTCCTTGAGGCGGCGGCACTGGCGGATGGGTTAACCAAATGAACCCGGATGGCGTTATAATTAGCTTCAATGGTCAAATCGATTTCGGCACGGTTGTTGCTTTCCTATCTTTGGCGCTCACACTCCTCCAGTGGATTGTCTCGCTGGTACGGGGCCGCCGGGCAGCCGCGCGGAGCCAGGCGTCGGCCATCTGTGCCCGTGTGGTCAGGATGCCCGAGGGGGAGACGGCCACGGTTGGCAGGTGCAGGGTTGATTTCGGGCCGCAGTTCGGACTAGAAGTGATGAACAATAGCAACGACGTCGTTTACCAAGTTATCCTCACTGCTGTGCTCGTCCAGGGTGCCGGGCCTCAAGACGGGAGGGACGTCGAGGGGTGTGGCGGCAGAGTTTTTCTCTCGTCCGTTGCTCCGGGCAAAACCGTGAGGCGCATCGGGTATCTCGATTGTTCGATGCATAAGGCCCTCGGCTGCGAGGTGGCTTTCACCGATCGTTACGGACACAGTTGGGTGCGGAAGATTGACGGTCATTTGTGCAGGATTCGATTCAAAACGCCCGTCGATTATTACGGTCTGATGCTGCCTGTAGAGTGGATGGACTTCGATGAATGGTAATCGACACGCTCTGGTTTTGAACGAAAAGACCCAGAGACGATCGATAACGATTCTTCTTTGATGATGCAAGCGGCGCTACTATTGGCAGTGCCGCTTCTTTTATATCCCGCTCGCAGCTAGGCTCCGCCATACCGTCAATAATCTTTCGCAAATTCAGCCGCACCCATGCAAGCCATCGGCGCAACGGCGATGTTTCCTACGCCTCAACCTCCTTGAGCATCGATGCATCCAGGTAGCGCCTGCTGCCCCACTCGTTCTCGGCGATGTGCTTTAGCCTGGCGGCGACCAGCATGAGCACAGACTTGGCCCCGCCATGTTAACCACCGAACGTATCCTGACCGTCGTGTTCGCGTCCCTCTACAGGCTCAAAACCCTCGACATGAAACTGTTCCGTGGCAAGGGAGTGCGCGACTCTGAGCTTCCCAGGACCTACTTCCTGAGCGACGGGTTCGGCAAGCATCCGGAGAAGCCGATCAACCGGTGCGCATCCGACAGGGCACTGCTCTCGGCCGACATCGCCCTCAGGGGCGAGTCGAAGGCCCCGCGTGCGACTGCCTCGCGCATGATCCGCTCGTTCATCCGCTACAACGAGCGCAAGCTCCGCGACCCCGAATGATAACGCCAGTATCATGCTCGGGAATTCTCACGGGTACAGCATCGGCCAGCGCATTGTGGCGCTGTATAACGCAATGAAGGGCTGACTGTCAGTAGAAGATACCGATTGCGAGGAGATCACAAGGAAATACGACTGCAGCTACGCACTCGTCACCAAGCTGCAGGCACTGACTATGAATGTGCAGCCCTCAGACGACGAGGTTGACGACACTGATAATTATTGGATGGAGGGATTGATAGATGAAGATATTGATTAACGGCATCAACTCGTTTGAGTGGCTCCTCATCAAGGCAGTTTTCCGGTTCATGTAGGAGGAGGAGCTGACTGAATCTCAGCCTGCCTTCGTGAATCAAGCAGGCAGATGTCCGCTCGAATGCAAGTCAGGAGCAGGGTATTTCTCTGTCGCCAGTTCGAAGACAGCTCGCGCCAAATCACATGAAATATTGTGCCACTCTCTAACCATTCAAAACCCTTAGCACAGTATATAAAATATCTGCTGTAAATATGCTATCTTAAGCATGTTCCATTTTTCTGCAACAGAGAGGTAATGGTATATGGAGGCAATAGACTACATACCTAGGCTGGTGAGAGCCTGTTTAGAGAATGACAGAAGACTCGTAGAATCAGTCTCGCTCACGGTATCCCGCAAGCTGAGACGTGATCGTCCCGATCTCGCTTCGGAGGTCGCTGGGGCTCTTGCCGCATCTGACATGAGAAGCGAGGCTACCCGCGCAGCCGAGATAAACCCGCTACCTATCGACCGAGAGACCCGCTTCTCCCTGGTAGAGCTCATAGAGCCAACCGAGCTACCGGATCCCATTCTCGATGCCGCAACTACAAAAGAGCTTGCCGACTTTCTCAAGGAGAGAGGTCTGATTCAGCGGTTTTTCGAGGATGGGATCGAACCCTCGAACAGCATACTCTTCATTGGCGCTCCGGGCGTGGGTAAGACATACACGGCCAACTGGCTTGCATACAAGCTCGCTCTTCCACTCATAACGCTCGACCTCGCAACCTCGATATCCAGCTATCTCGGTCGATCCGGGCAAAACATCAAGAGCGTCTTCGACTATGTCCGCGCACAGCCTGCTGTGCTCTTCCTGGACGAGTTTGACGCAATTGCGAAGCGGCGTGATGACGAGGGTGACCTCGGCGAATTGAAGCGCCTGGTGAACGTTCTTCTCAAAGAAATCGAGACATGCCCTAAGGGCAGCATCGTGCTTGCAGCGACAAATCATCCGGAGTTGCTGGATAGGGCGATTTGGCGGCGCTTCGACAGAGTTGTAGAGGTGCCGCTTCCCGAGGAGAACGAACGCATGCGACTCTTCGAGAGGCACCTGCCCAGCAACCGCTTCACGCTCTCGCCAGAGGTGCTCTTCTTCATGGTCGAGAAGAGCGCGGGCATGAGCGCCGCAGATATTTGCAAGCTTTGCGAGCATATTAAGCGCCAATCAGTGATGAACCCGGGCGAGAGCATAGAGATCATTTCTCTGAGCGAGCTGTGCTCCAAATGCAAACCTCAAACGAAGCAGGAGAAGAGTGAGGCATGCATAAAACTCAAAGAAATTAACCCAGCTCTTACCGTGCGAGACATTGCGCGGATCGTCGGAGTCGGCGCCTCGACGGTCTCCCGTTACATGAAGGAGGCATAAGCCATGCCCGGCCCGCTGCCAATTCTTGCCCACGGCGAATCGTATGCTCAGCCAGTTCAGAAGAAAACCGGTGGAGGTCCCAGGCCACGGCCACACGAGTACGAAGAGGCCAGGAACCGCCTCCTTGCTAATATCGGCACTGTGTCCAGGCAGATACAGACCGACCCCGATTCCTATCTCGAGGAAAAGGTGGTCTGTATACGTATGGAGCCCAAGTTCGAAGCAAAGTCCTATGCACCCTCATCGGTGCTCACCTCTTCGGACGAGTTGCAAATCATCGGCGGCAGGAGATACAAGACAGGCAACGTGCAACCTCAGAAGAACAGTGATGACGAAGACGCGGGAGAGCAGCCCGAGTTCGCGAAGCTCTACTTCCTGCGCACGACCTCAAAGGGCATCGCCGATTTTGAGAACGCGCTTCGCACCGGGTCAAACGCATCGGATGCATGGCGCAACGAGGTAATGTCCATCCGCTCCTTCGACCTGCTTGACCCTGGCGAGAAGATACTAGGCTTCGATGCGGAATGGAAAGAGGGACTGGTCGAGGCCGTGCTTCATCCGCTCCAAGAAAGCGCCGAGGATGCCATAGACCTGTTCTGCAAGGCAGCAGGTCTCGGTCGTGACAAAATCGAGGTTCGGACATACAAAGACGGCGTTACATTCATCGCCGCACAGTTGAGCAGGGAAGCCACTATGGCAGCAGCGAGAATCAACCCGTTGCGCACGGTTCACCCGATGGGAAGAATCGTCTTTGAGCCGATACGGAGCGCGATGAGCGCGCCAGCACCGCAGGTTGCTGCAGCCCAGAATGTCCCACCCGTGACCGTCGGCGTCTTCGATGGCGGATGCAATCCCAATGTCCCGCTCCTCGCCGGTTATGTCAATGCGCATGATGCCGTTGCATCACTGCCCGAACAAAACTGCATCGATCATGGAACGGGTGTCTGCGGAGCCGTGCTGCATGGCGAGCTTTCCGGTAAGGGGGCTAGTGACGTCCTCCCTGCACCTGAGGTGAAGGTTGAGAGCTTTCGAGTGCTGCCGCCGAGCGATCCCGTCGACATTGACCTCTACGAATCGATTGATGCTATCGAGTACGTAGTCGGGCACTATCCTGACATCCACCTGTATAATCTCTCGTTTGGCCCCACTGGCCCCATTCTCGACGATGACATCAGCCGCTTTACTTATGCGCTTGATGTGCTGTCGTACAACTGCGATGCCGAGCCGCCCCTCTTTTGCATTGCGGCCGGCAATGACGGTGATTTGCCAAGCCCAGATAATCGTGTGCAGTCACCAGCTGATCTGGTCAACGGCATCGGAGTTGGCGCGTTTTGTATATTGCCTGATGGTACGAAGGCACGCGCTCCATATAGCTGTGTTGGTCCGGGAAGAGAGGGTGCCAAAATCAAGCCCGACCTCCTTGAGTTTGGAGGGGACATCAACAAGCCATTCGTGGTGGTTGCCTCAAGCGGCAATGCTTTAGGCGCAAGCGCAGGTACCAGCTTTGCATCCCCCTTACTCGTCCACAAGCTTGGCAGAATGATGTCGCGAAGTGAGGATATCACACAGCATCTCGCCCGGGCTCTGGCCCTCCACAATTCGGAGCACAGTGATAGCTTTGTTCGAGAGGAGTACGGTTTCGGCATTGCTCCAGATGATCCATCGACTTGTCTGAACTGTGACGACAACCGTGTCACCACGCTATATCAAGGCACGCTCAGACCCAAGCAGCTTGTCTCGCTGCCGATATTTGCCCCCGGCATCGAGTCGGCGAAGGGGCTTATCACAATCAGTTGGACCATCGTTGCAGTCTGCAAAACGAATCCCAACGATTCGGATGCCTACACCTCAAGCTGCATAGTAGATACCCTCATTCCCCACGCCAACAAATTCACGTACTCGCTCAAAGGTACAAGCTATAGGCATACGGTGAATCTCGCCACCGAGGAGGGGCGTATCAAGGCGGCTGAGCTTGAACTACAGGGCTACACCTCATCAACCTTGCCGGTGAGCAAGCCTGCAAAGAAGTACTGGGAAGAGTCAGAGTTACGAGCCAACGACATGAAGTGGGACAGTGTCATCAGCAGGACACAACGCATGAAATCAAGCTCATTGTATGACCCGAAGCTGACGCTCCAATCCATATTCCGTAACAATAACGATCCCGATGCGCTCACTCGTTACTATGCTGTCGTGACGGTCGATGCTCCAGGCTACAATGGCAGTCTTTACAACAGTACGCTCCAGGAGTATCGCAACTTGCAGCCAATCAAGCTTAGGATTGAGCCGCGTCTTGAGGCAAGGAGTTAATAGAAGGGACGGCCATCGTGCATAATTGTCTGATGGCCGTTCTGCTACATACAAAGCAATAGATAGTATTAGGCAGACAAAACGATGCCTCTCTTGTCGAGTAACCTGTCTACTGTGTTGAACAATTCTTGAAAGTTTCCAAGGGTCACATTAACGAACTGATACCTTAGGTCTTTGGAATGTAGACTCTCTCTCCGAAGAGCTCAGTAATCCCCAAGTTGAATTGTGACTTGTCATGGCGACCTTCTCTTTCGAGGAAGGTCGCCATGACCCCATTCCGGTCTTGTGATTATTCGCTGATTATTGCATCAGTTTTGGTATGCCGTTCCATGCCGCACTGGCACGAGCTCCACGGTAGGCTGATACACATTGACACTAAGAACCTCTACGCGCCCGCAAGAAGCGTTTTCTTTTCAGAACAATCCAGATGGCACGAAGCGTGCGGTAGTGTCGCGATCGTTGGTGTAGGTCTCGGTTCTCAAGGGTAGCCGGAGTCGACCCGAGGAACCGAGAATCGCCTAGAATGCCGTCATCCTAGCGTATGTCACGCCGCCTTCCCGCCGGGAATCGGGCTGTCGGCCACGACGAGAGCGATGAACCTGGCCACGTGCTCGGCGACGGCGCCCTCGACGGCCCTGCCGATGGAGTCGTCGTTGAACCAGCGGCGGCCGACCCACTCCTTATCCATCTCGGCGAACACGGCGCCCATCATCCTGATGGGCTACTTCCTGCTCGGGAACACCTGTATGACGCGGCTGCGGCGCTTGAGCTCGCGGTCGGTGCGCTCCTGCACATTCTTGGTGCGCAGGCTGACGTGGTGCTCGCAGGGGAAGTCCAGGTAGCCCAGGGCGTCGGCCTCGGCCTTCTCGAGCACCTCGGCGGCCTTGGGGCAGACCCCCCGATCTGATCGGTGACGAGCTGGGAGCTCGAGTCCGGGCTCGCCGACTGCAGAACCAGGCTCGCCGCAGCGGCACGCGTGGACGGCGTGTACAGGGAGCGCGCCCGCGCCATCAGCGGGGGGGGGGTGCTGCGACCGCGAGATACGCGGTAGCGACCTTGGCCGTATGTGGGCGCTTCTGCAGGTTCGAGCGGAAGGATGTGAAGTGATGGGCGAAGACGTGAAATGGGCGTTGGGCATTGCGGTCACGGCGCTCGTGCTCGTGGCGTTTCTGCCGCTCGTGCCGGTCGTCCTGGTGCCGGGGCCGTGGAAGACTAGGGGGCGCGTCCGAGACCGAAACCCCCCGTTGGAGGGGCCGTCCGGGCCGTCCGTTTTTTGTCCGGGCGAGCTGAGATGCTTTTATCGCGATACGCGCAGATGGGAAGCACATCACTGGTATGATGGGCAAAAGGAGGAGATTATGAACACGACCGCAAGCTACACCGCCATGGGAATCGCCAAATACGTAGTTGACAAATGCTATAAAGACAACAAGCCGGTCAGCAACCTACAGCTACAGAAGATGCTGTACTTCTTGCAACTAACTTTCATCAAGGGGTACGACTCGCCCCTGTTCGACGACACGTTCGAGGCATGGCAGTACGGCCCGGTCATCCGCGACGTATACGTCAAGTTCTCCGAGTTCGGCGGTTCGCCCATAAAGATGATTTTCCCTGACGCAGTCCGCTTCGAGAACGACGAGCAGGAAGATTTCATCAACACCATCATCGAAAAACTGCGAGGACTTTCTCCCTGGAACCTCGTACGGGTCTCCCATGCGAAGGGGTCCCCGTGGGATGAGGTCTACAATAGGCGCGGACAAGACAAGGGAATCATCCCAAACGGTCTCATCGTCGCGGCCGCAAAGGCGGACCAGAATGGCTGAGAATCAAGAAGTGCCCGCCGGCATGAAAAGAGCCCTTGAGATTCTGACGAGCGTTCTCCAAGCCGCAAACGGCGACTATCTTGAGAAATCGATGCTCATTGTTCCCGACGTCGAGGCGGACTCCGATGAGACACAGAAAAGGGATGCGCTGACCAAACTTCTGGAAACCTTAGCGTCCGACGACCCAGGCCTCTCCCTCTCGGATGAAAACATCGCCGACGTCAAGGCCTTCTTCGAAAAGCTGTACGGCGGGCAGGTGAAGTTCCGCCATAGATACTCGGACGTCTGCAACGTCGTGTTTGACTACAAGGATTGCGAGCTCGACCCGACGAACGTCCCATACCCCGTAAGCCGCTTGGCCGACAACATGGGCAAGGTCCTGACAAGCATGCTGGAAGACCGACCCCGCTCGGAGCAGGCCGATAGTGTACGTAAGCTGTGCGACCACATCGAGCTTGAGAAGACGCGCCTACTCCACTACACGGAGCAGATGAAGATGATGTGCTCCTTCGAGGAAAGGAGCACGCAACTCGACGAGCAAATCAAAGAGCAGCAGGAAAAGACGGAAAGCGAAATCAAACGTCTGGAAGATGACTCGCTGAAGCGAATTGAGGAGGAAAAGAGAGAGGCGCAGCGTGAAAACGTGTCCGTCCTCGGCGTGTTCACCGGCATCGTCGTCGCCTTCGTCGCGGGCCTGACCTTCTCCTCATCCATCCTGCAGAGCATCGACAGGGCGAGCATCTACAGGCTATGCGCGATGGCGACAGTGATAGGAGTATTCCTATTCGACACGATAGCGATCCTGCTCTCGTTCCTGGGAAAGGTGACCAGAGTTGAATGCCCTGACCTGGCCAAGATCGTGAAGATCGCAAACTTCATCGCCCTCGTCTTCCTCGCCGCCGCGGTCTTCGCGAGATTCTTCATCCCTATGCCAGCTTACAACTAGCAGGAAGCGGAAACACCTACGACTAATCAGGGCCGCCCTCCGGGGCGGCTCCCCGCTTTTCGCGGCGGGGCGCGATTGATTGGAGGTGACGCTTGGACGCCGACGAGCCGCTGGCGAACCCGCGTCACGAGACATACTGCCACGAGCGCGTTGCGAGCAGAACCCAGAGGCAGGCGAAGCTCGCCGCGTGGCCCGAACGCTCGCGCTGGAAGCCCGAGACGGTGGACAACAAGATCTGCAAGCTCGAGGCCGAGCAGGAGGACAAGGCTAGGATTGCGAGCTCCATCCAGGGCGTCATGAAGCGCGTGAAGGCCAAGGGCGTGCCCGTGGTGGTCTACGAGCCCACGCTGGACGCGCCGGAGTTCTTCGGCTCCGAGGTGACCCACGACCTGGAGGCCTTCAAGGCCGGCTGCGACGTGATCGTCGCCAACCGCTGGAGCGACGAGCTCACGGACGTGGCGGACAAGGTGTACACGAGGGATCTGTTTAAGAGGGAATAGGGGAGAGCTGACGGCTGCGGCGACTCTGTCCTTGTGCATAAATCCAATTATTGAAAAGAGGGTGTATCGGCGCAAACCGATACACCCTCTTTTGGTTAAACAAGTCCCATTAGCCTTTGATTACGCTTTTATAGATATACGTACGTTCTCCGGTCCTACTCTTCAATTACCACCTCAGGGAGCCGAATCTGGATTAGGTGTTAAAGCAAATATATATTGGAAGGTAAGACTGATATATTCTCGTCAACGTCTTTAATGAGCAACCTTTGCTCTAGAAGAAGTTTATGCATGAGATTCTTTCCATGGTCTTTATTGTCGAGTGTGCTTCCATACTCATACAGAAGATGCGATATGCGTGAGTACAGATCTTCTCGAATTGCCTGCTCATCAACTGTTTTATCTGACTTGTTTGGATATTTTTTGTATAGAAATACAAGCTTAGTAACTCCACCGTATAGATTGACGGTGTCAAAAATCGATTGGAAGTAGGAATAGTCAGCCCGAGAAAGCGAGTGTCCGAATATCTTGATGAAACGGGTATTGCTGTCGCAGAGTTTTGCAGTTTCGCTTTCGTATGGCACTAATGACATAAGCCTATATGTTTTTGTAAACGGCACCGCCGGATGGTCTTCAGCGACGTCTTTTCCGTCAATGCCAAATATTGTGTCCGTTTTGTCCAGTGAGCCATGAATATTCCGGGCAGCAACAATTCCCAGCTGCTGATCTTCCGATTTTAATGGGGTTGTATAGTTAAAGTTTAAGATAGATGTTTCATAGTTCTTTTGCTGGGCCTTATTAATGCAGGCATTGCGAATGGCTGCATAATACTCCACAGCCTTTTCCCTGTATTTATTGTTATTATCGACTTGTTTTTCTAGATAGCTCGCAAAGATGTGCTCGTAATCTTTTAGTGAGGTTAGAAGGAAATGGGTGAGCTCATCCTGGGAAACGTTTTCCTTACCCAGACTAGTTGAAACGTAATTGTATACGGCGTTATCTGGATGTTCAGAACGATTTGGTTTTGACGGATCAATTGTCCACACCAGTTGCTCATACATGTGGTCCAATCTTGAACCCAAGTCGTCATCATGGAACACATACGCTGAAATAAGGCTTTCTATATTGCACCACAATGGGTCGTTTTCACCGATTTCAGAAAGAATGACATCCCAGACATTTCTTTCGTCCTTAGGGATCGATTCAATTGAGCATGCTGCGTTCATCCTATTGCGATAAAAATCTGAGAACTTTGACTTCAGTCCGCAGGTCAAGTCGAATCCATTTCCAAGAATTATTAGTTGGTGCATTATTTAAATCCTTCAATCGTAGTGAACTCCGTGAATAGCTTCTCAACTATTTACCCGATTACTAAGGTGTTGCTACAACGGTATCCAACTTGCGAGGACACGACATGGGGCGTCATTGAGGAAAGGTTTTGGTAACTTGATATTGTCAATTTCCCTGTGCTGCTAATTTTGGAATCAGCGGTCGGCATATTTGCCTAACGTGAATCTTCCTTTCACCGACTGGCAAAACGATTTACACCTAATATTGGGCTTCGTTTACAGCCAATTCGTTCGCCACTCGCCTGATCTCGCTACACTAATAACTGCTGCTACCAGGTAGTTTTCTGGCGCAGTTTCCAATGGCTCTTGCGAAGATCGGAGCGGTTATGTTTGCCACCGCGTTCCACACTAGCCGACACTACATCCTGTTTACTGCCATGGCCTGCCTATGCGTTTTGCTGGGCGGGCCTTCTTATGCCGCGGGCGCGGACAGCCTGTTCATCGCGGGCGCCACGTACTACGAGCCGGGTGTGTCGGGCCCCGGTTGGGCCTGGACCGATGTCGACCATCTGCATCTTAACGGCTACACGGGCGAGGCCATCGGCGCCGACGGCGAACTGGTGGTGACGCTGACCGGGCAGAACACTGTTGTCGAGACGAGCGCGCCCGACGTGGACATCTCGCGGTGCGGCATGGAGGTGTGGGGCGATCTGACGCTCCGCGGCACCGGGTCGCTGGTGGCCACGGGCTCGCAGTGCGGAATCTACGTGTCGGGGACGCTCGCGGTGGACGGCTGCAAGGTTGACGCGCGGGCCGACGGCGCCGGCATCGCGGATGCGCGGGTGGCCGGCGTGATCGCGGACGGTCTTGCCGTTCGCGGCGGTGGGCGCGTTGTCGCCGCAGGCGCGGGCTCCGGGGCGGGCGTGCGCACCTATGGTGTGTGTCTGCTGGGCGGGGCTGCCGGCGGTGGCGCGGCCGGGCAGCTTACCGTCGATGCGTCCTGGCTGGATGCGTCGGGCGCCGACGGCGGCGTCGCCTGCCTGGGCGGGTCGCTTACATCCGCGCGCTTTGTGGCGCCTGCGGGCGGAGCCTTTGGCGCAGGCGGCGTGGTGGATGCTGACGGGTCCGTGGCAGCGCGTGTGACGATCGAGCCCGTGGATGCCACGGCGTCGGCGGGAGAGACCGGTGGACCCGATGTACCGGGCGATGTTCCTTCCGCCCCTGGCACCGACCCCGCTACCGGCGAGGCAGCTGCAGATCCGTCGACGAATCCCACGCTGAAGCCCGCGGCCGCGACTAAGACGGTGACCACGACAACAGTGACTAACAACACGGCCGCCAAGACCTCCAGGCCCAAGGCCGCCACCGCGACCTCCTCATCACTTCCCAAAACCAGCGACAACAACTGGATCGCCGTGTCCGGCTTGCTGTTCGTGCTGGGAACAGCGGTTCTTAAAGCTGCGCGCCGTTGCTGATGCTCCCGATTTCCGGATGTGCGGGAAAACCGGAGCCCGCCGAGCGCAAGTCAAATTCTGTTAATAAAACCGCAGGTCGCGAAAGCGCAAAACCGGGTTCTGGTCGGCAGAACTCGGCCCCCACCACTTCTGGACAAGGCCAGCTGTCAGAGTTCGTGTCTTATAGGAATAATTTAATTCACGCCGCGTTAAGTCTAGTCTGCTCCTTATACTCGAATATAAACACTAAGGAGGTAGTCATGTTTTGGAGCTATGTTCAGCTTGATGATGGCACCCAATTTGCCTACTCAGAGACAAGAGAAGACGGAACCGTTCGCGTGGCCGTCGAGCGCCCGGTTGACTTTGGCTTTGACCATGCGGAATGCTTCTTGCCTGCGGTCAAATGGTTCAACGTCGAAGGATTTACTGCTGATGACCTCAATTTCTTGACCGAATTTGTTAGATCAAACGCCCCGTTTATCTTCGAGCTCGCCGAACGCCAAAAAGCCGGACCGGCGGTGGCATAATGCCTCGACTTCTTATTTTTGGGCAGTACGTTCTGTTCTTTTGGATTGCGGAAAACGGAGAACCAATTCACATACACGTAGGTGTAAAGAGGGCGGCTGCTAATTCGACCAAGTTTTGGCTGACGAAAGACGGCGGATGCAAACTTGCCAACAACGAGAGCAAGATTCCGGCTAAGGATCTCAGGGATCTTTCAAAACTAATCACCATGAATCATCAATTCATATGTGACAAGTGGTGTGAAACCTTTGGTGATGATTCGCTGACGTTCTACTGTTAAACGCCCAATTGAGACATGGTTTCACTTGCTGACATATCATCTGCGGCCTCTCGCGTGCTTGCTCAATACGACGTCAGCGAAGCATATTTATTTGGCTCGTTTGCCCGAGGCGAGCAAACGCCCAATAGCGATATTGACTTGCGCCTAGTCTGCGGCAACACCATGACGTTCGGCACGCTTTACGAACTCTCCCATGAGCTCGAGAGGGAACTTGGGCGAAAGGTTGATATCGTCACCAACCCACCAGAGCACATGCGCCCGGCATTCCACAAAAGTATCGAGCAAGATGAGGTGCGTGTCTATGAAGCTCTATAAGCAGGACGAGGCGTTAGTGTGCTCCGGCATGATCAGCAAGTCTGAATTTTGTCGCATACTTCCGGACTCGGCGAGCCTTAGAAGCAAGTATTGAACTCAAACTCGGTTCCAGACACCCTCTTGCTATTTGAATACAGGTATCGCCCTAGCGATAGTATGTTATACTATCGCTAGGGCGATACCTGTTAGGAGACTCGCGTGGAACTATGGCATGGTTCTCATAAAATCATTGAGGCTCCCCAGCTTGGCCTGGGGAAAATCCATAACGACTATGGACAGGGATTCTATTGCACAGAGAGCCTCGACCTTGCAAGGGAATGGGCATGCTCTCGGGATGCCGATGGCTTTGCGAATCGCTATGAACTCGATATAGCCGATCTCAAAGTTCTCGACTTGCTATCGCCGCAATATTGCGTCCTGCATTGGATAGCGTTGCTCGTTGAGCATCGTTCTTTTCGCAAAGATACCGCCATTGCCGCGGGGGCGTGCGAATATCTCCATGATCACTTTCTACCTCAGACGAGCACTTGCGACGTAATAAGAGGGTGGCGTGCGGACGACTCGTACTTTAGCTATGCCAGAGCTTTTGTAAACAATACGATCACCGTCGATCAGCTTGGACGATCTATGAGGCTCGGTAACCTGGGGGAGCAGATTGTGCTCAAAAGCGAGCGTGCGTTTAAGAGCATTCGTTTTGCTGGATTTGAACGTGCGCAGCAAGCACTGTATGGTCCATTGGCCAAGGAACGAGATGAAGCGGCAAGGGCGCAGTATCGGGAGCTCCTTGCCGAAAACCCGTTTGAGGGAATACGTATCGTCGATATCATTCGAGAGGGGATGACGGGCGATGACCCACGCCTACAGTGAGATGTATCTCGAGGATGCAATGAGAACGCTGGGCGAGGCGGTCGATTTTGCTCTCTGTGACCAAGGGCTGACTCCAGCCGAGTTGACGGCGATCATGTCGAACGCTCTTGAGATGAAACAGTTTGAGCGCGGTATGCCTCGCGTCGTCTGCGGCATGGCGGGCGACGAGCTCGCGCGCGATATTATCGCCCATGCGGGACTGACCCCCGTCAGATGTAGGGAGACCTATCCGTTCGACCGTTCGCCTCAGTATTGGGCGGGGTGGGTTATGGCCTATACGCAATGGATGAGCAGCTTGGGCTTTAATAAGCTACTCGAAGTCGCTCCGCTCGATTGGATCATCGGCTCGTACCATCCGCTCCACGAGGCCTCCGAAGATAAATTCGCCCAGATTGTCATCGAAAAATGGAACAACGCCCAGGCAGACAAAAAGGGCCTCAAGGCGGCACGAAAGGCTGCCGGACTAACGCAAAAACAGCTCGCCGCCCAATCGGGGGTTAAGCTTCGCGCCATACAACTCTACGAGCAGAACCAGCTCGACCTACGCCGCGCCTCGGTTTCCTCGGCATTGGCGCTTGCAGACACCCTAAACTGCACCATCGAAGACCTCGTCTGGCAACCGATTGCTCTGGAGTACGACTCGCAGGCTATTTCGTCTGTAAAGATATAAAGGAGTCAGACATGCCTTGGAGCTATGTTCAACAAGATGACGGCGCTGATTGCGTTGCTCAAGAAGATCATTCAACTGCGCACGTGGCAAATTCAGCATCACCGATTTTGCTCGGCGGCACCACGTCAATCGACGAAGCTATTCGGCTGACCATTTCGAACATGCCCAACGCGCTCAGGCTCTTGGAGAACTCATGATGGCGGACACGAAGCGGGGAGCGCATCCGTTCGCGCCGCTCGTGCTCGATGATGCCGGTTCGCTCGAAGATATGGCCGCGGCCGTGATGCGCCTGCACAGCACGCTGATGACGGTCGGGCGCTGCTATACAACCGACGCCACAGGCGACCGGGCCGCGCTTGAGCTTGGACGCGTCGAGTCCGTGCTTGCGGGTGCATTCTGTACGATATTCGGTCAATCGCCGGCCGATCGCTTCGCAGACATCTTTGACCAGGTCACCTACGTGGCCGAGCACATGGTCAAGGACCACATCTTTGAAGACGGTAACAAACGAACCAGCCTTGTCTTTGCGTTGTCCGTCTTAAGGTTCGCAGGCACTCCGGTCGTGCTGTCTGACAGCCCCGAACCAAAAGACAACCAGTACTACGCCTGGATCCAGGACCTTGTTTCCGGAAACCGCACGCGAGCAGAACTCGGCGACGAGCTGCGCCGCAATTGCGTTGTTCGCGCCGGCGACCCGTCGCGCGTATAAAATCTAAGCATCCGCACGCCAACTATAAAATGGATTGGACGCCACATGGAACTCCCTAGCACCCTGTGCAGCAATGTCTACGACTTTGCGTTTTGCCCCGAGCCCTGCTACGACCGCCTTGTCGACCTCGCCGATCCCGAGGACTGGGGTCCCGGGAACCGCATCCTCAGAAACTACTTGTCGTTTTCGTTTAGCCGCGCGGTGTTCCTGACCGAGCGCGACGTGGACCAGACCGCGCCGTCCAACCTGCCGTTGGTGTTCGACGACGATCGCTGCCTATTCAACACCGGCCTGTACACGCGCCGCTACGAGACCATCTACGGCCTGTTTGAGCCCAATACCAAGCCCGACGCGCGCCAGCGCTGGTTTTTGAAGGACTTCTTTAAGGAAAGCGACCCCATGCTGGTCTCGTTTGAGTACCTGCCGTGCCGCGTGCGCTTTGCCGAGGACCCCTCCGAGCTGGTCTTTGACTACCGCCTGCCCATCCGTTCCAACATCGACCACATTCTGGGCGATGAGGAGAACCTCACGCGCATTCCCGCCAGCCTGATGGGGGAGGGCAACTCGTTGCTGCTGCGCCGCGCCTTTGAGGGCGCCGTCGTCGAGGCCGCCCGCCGCGCCGCCGCAAACTACACGCTCGCTGTGCCGCAGTTCTACGGCGGCCGGATCCAGCTGCTCTTGCCGCTGTGCCTGACCGGCGACAAGCCCGAGCTGGCGCTGACCATCCAGCGCGAGGACGGTTTCTACGCAGCGCGTACCTGTCTCACGCTCGACATGGCTTACAACAACGCGCGACTTATCTGCCGTCCCGAGTCCTCGTGGATTAAACGATAAAGGGTGGTTAAGCTGCGGTTTTGTTGGTTGACTGGGTTGAAACAGTGCGGTTTGCTCTCACGAATTTATAATCGGGGGCAAAAAGTTCTTGGTAAACCACGCGCGGCTATGTTAGTATCTCTTTTGCCGAAAGGCGACGGGCGATTGGCTCAGGGGTAGAGCATATCCTTCACACGGATGGGGTCACAAGTTCGAATCTTGTATCGCCCACCATCTAAAGAACAGGTCAGAGGTGTTAAGACTCTGGCCTTTTTCTTTTTGACACCAAGCTTGACACCAAAACTCGAATCGAAGTCGTATAAGGCGTCGTTTTTTATCGCGCCCTTTTTGCTGACGCCATTGCATGTTTTGCATAAAACACATCTGTATTTTCATTGAACTCCCCATGTGATTCGAACGCAAATGTGGAGACAGGGACCGCATGCCCAGAGCGCCTTCCAGCGGATTTCTATCACACGACGGTTTTTCACCAGAACTCGTCAAGCATTTGGTCAGCTTCTGGTACTTACCGGCATGAAGCCGCCATTGATAATCGGTCTACCTGCAAACATAACGGCACGCAGCCAAAGCTAGGGGAGGCCCATATGGACGAAATCGTCTGCGCAAACACCGCATTCCGCTACTGGCGCTGCCCACCGCAGGTCCGCGGCCTCTACCCAAGACTGCCAAGCCCAGAAGACGGCTGGCGAGCTCT
Source organism: Collinsella sp. AF04-24 (assembly GCF_003465685.1). Lineage (NCBI taxonomy): Bacteria > Bacillati > Actinomycetota > Coriobacteriia > Coriobacteriales > Coriobacteriaceae > Collinsella > Collinsella sp. AF04-24. The sequence goes on along the minus strand of NZ_QSBK01000006.1, from coordinate 1,258 downwards.
AGCCCAAGCCCCTTTCGTAACCGATATCCTCAAGACCCCGATTATTACCACCACAGTGCGCGGTAGCGTTAACTACCATTCGGGATTACGGACAACAATCCACTGTGATGATGCTTCGGGAGTGGATAGCACGCTGGAAACCGCGATGAGCTTTAGGGTTACCAATCCACTTGCGACGCTATTTACCATGGCGCGCTTTGTGTCTCCAACCGATCTTGTCCTTGCCATGTGCGAATTTTGCGGATGGTTCTCAGTCTTTGAGCCCACGGTAGCAGTAGAAGCGGAACTAGACAAAGCCAATAAGGCTGCCGAGAATGCAACCACCGAATCCCTCTTTGACCTCGATGAAAGCCAAGACGAACCACAATGGAAACGCGTTTATGCGCGCATAAAAGTCAAAGAACAGGTAAATACGAAGGAGCCCAACGGACAAAAGAAAACGAAGGAGGTCACAAGGCTAAAGGGCACGTCGCTCTGGATGAGGAAGCCGCTCATCGAATTACACGAGCTTCATGAGTACGCCAGTAAGATGAAAAGGCGAAAGTGGGGTACAAAGTTTTACAACGCCGCGCAGCTGGTGACAGGTATAGCAGCTTCTCCGCTTGAAGTTGCAGGAATTTTATTGCTGTCGCTTCCTCGCTCTCGCGGCGGTGCCGGCTTTCGAAACGTTTATGTTAACGACCTTACGCCGCTTACCGCATCGGCGCAGATCATTGCAGGGCAAAAAGTCTGCTACGGGGATATCGTGATCATAAATCCAACCATAATGAAAGCAGGCATCGTGGAGATTCAGGGAGAGGTTATCCACGGATCAGGCGCCGTGCTCGACCACGATGCCAAACGCATGACAGCGCTGCAAAGTATGGGGTATGACGTCTTCCTGGTTACGCACGACATGCTTAACGATGCCGAGCAGCTTGATGCGATCGTGAGAAGTCTTTGCTCGCGCTTGGAATTACGCTATAGGTGCAAAACTAAGGCGCAAAAGACGACGGAAATGGAGCTACGAGCCAACGTACTGTGCAACTGGCTGGAAATCGGTCGTTAGACGGATGCCCTGCTCATTTCCGGGTGCCCTCGGTCGGCTGCCTGCGATGCCGCCGCCACGAAACCGGCCCATCTACTACGTTTAACCCCGACCCCTCGACCATACCCCGTATTTCGCGAAAACCGCAGGCCGTCTACCTGCGGTTTTATTTCTGCCCGAGACGCCATGGTCGGGGGATGCCGGCCAAACGTAGTAGATGGGCCGGTTTCG
>NZ_QSBK01000059.1:0-573 GCF_003465685.1 Collinsella sp. AF04-24 | reverse complement strand
GCCCAAACAGCCTGGACCCGCGAAAAAGCGCCATGGGCTCGAGCTTCTGGACGTGAGCGTGGGATACGGAAGCACGACGATACTTTCAATCGGATCGCTTTTCTTGAGCCCGGGAACGGCGGCGGGCCTCATTGCTCCCAACGGCTCGGGGAAAACCACCCTTCTTGAAGCGCTGTCGGGCCAATTTCCCACCCGTATCCGCTCGGGAAGCCTGGCGGCAGACGGAATCAGCCAACGTCGATCAGCCGAATTTGCAGAACTCGTCTACCTGAGCTCTTCGGGCAGCGCGGATCTCTATCCCACGCTATCGGCCCTCGAGCACCTTGCTTTCGTTAGGGAGGCGTGGAAATCGGCCACCGACATCGACTCGCTCTGCAGCTCCCTCGGAATCTCCCCATATCTCGACAAGCCGACCCGTAAACTCTCGACAGGAATGAAGCAGCAGGTAAAGCTTGCCATGGCGATATCGACCGATTGCCCGTACCTTATCCTCGATGAACCGCTGAACGGCCTCGATCCGGGAAAGCGGAAAACCTCCTGCGACGCGATGCGCAGCGAGGTGGCGCGGGGACG
>NZ_QSBK01000058.1:0-579 GCF_003465685.1 Collinsella sp. AF04-24 | reverse complement strand
ATTTTCCGGTTCGACGAACAGCCGATCGTGTCAAATGTGGTCTAACAGAGCCATTAAAAAAGTGGTTTTTGAAAGCCATGCGTCTGACATCTATCTGATTGTTGAAGAAGGATTCTACAAGCGTACCTTGGATATTCACCGAACACTAGGGTTGCTCTTGCACACTCAAGTCTCGATTCAGCAATTGCTTAAGCTGCCAGCGGAATGCTTTCATCCTAAACCAAAAGTAAACAGTGTCTTAATAAAACTTACCCGCCATACCACAGATGTTCCAGATAAATATTGGAAGCTATATACGTACTTTGTTTCAAAATGGGTCAATCGAGAATATCGTCAACTGTTTACTAAAAATCAGTTTCATCAAGCAATGAAACACGCCAAAGTAAACAATTTAAGTACCGTTACTTATGAGCAAGTATTGTCTATTTTTAATAGTTATCTATTATTTAACGGGAGGAAATAATTCTATGAGTCGCTTTTGTAAATTTGGTTGATTTTCAATCTCAACGCAACAGCCTGAACGGGCCCCGCGTTTCCGCAGCTAGCGCAACGCGGGAATAGCTCCCGGCACCTGGCCGT
>NZ_QSBK01000057.1:0-622 GCF_003465685.1 Collinsella sp. AF04-24 | reverse complement strand
TCAAGAGCCTTTTCGACGGCTTCTACCACCTCTACCCCAGCCTCGAGCAGCAGTGGGCATACTATGCGCGATACATCGACTTCATGCTGCGCGAGCTGGCCTCGCAGCCCTATCTCGACCTACGGTCCCTCATCGGCCATAAGGACTACTTCATCCTGAGCACCAATGTGGACACCCAGGCCGAGAAGACGTTTCCCGACGAGAGAACCTGTAACTATCAGGGAAGCTTCGCGCACCTTCAGTGCAAGCAGCCATGCTGTGACGAGCTCTTCGACGCGAGCCCCTACGTCGAGCGCATGCTCGCGGGCATGGCGGGGTTCGAGGTCCTCAGCGAGGATATCCCCCGATGCCCGCACTGCAGCTGGCAGCTTGTGCCGTGGGTGCGCGACGACACGTTTCTGCAGGGTGCGGCCTGGCGCGAGAGCCTCGGACGATACGAGCGCTTTGTGTGCGAGCGCAGCGATCGCCGCGTGCTGTTGTTGGAGCTCGGCGTGGGCGAGATGACCCCCGGCATCATCACGCTCCCGTTCTGGAGCATGACCGCGAAGCTGCCGGATGCGCACCTGTTGAGCGTAAACATCTCGGGCGGCTCGGCTCCGCTGCAGCTCGGAAGCAAGGCAGG
>NZ_QSBK01000056.1:420-656 GCF_003465685.1 Collinsella sp. AF04-24 | reverse complement strand
CTGACCTCTTGACTGCCAGTCAAGCGCTCTCCCAGCTGAGCTACGCCCCCGTGCGAAGAAGTACTATACGGGAACTCGGACCACGATGCAAGGACAATTTTGGAAAAACTTTCCGGGGGCGCGTCCAGGGCGTCTGGGCCCCTCGATGCCCGAGTAAGCCCGCGGGGCCGATGCGGGCGGGCGGCGCTGCCGCCGCCCGCCTATCAGGCTCCACTCCGGCCGCCCCCGGGACCCCC
>NZ_QSBK01000056.1:0-279 GCF_003465685.1 Collinsella sp. AF04-24 | reverse complement strand
CGGGGTATGGTCGAGGGGTCGGGCTTAAACGTAGTAGATGGGCCGGTTTCGTGGCGGCGGCATCGCAGGCAGCCGACCGAGGGCGCCCGGAAATGAGCAAGCAGGCTATTTGCAAGTGAAAACTAATGCCATGAATAAGAAAACAGGCCAGACATATTGCCTGACCTGTTGAAAAACCTGGTGGGCCCTCCGGGATTCGAACCCAGAACCCAGGGATTATGAGTCCCCTGCGCTAACCGTTGCGCCAAGAGCCCTTATAAAGTGGCACTTGCAGTTGGG
>NZ_QSBK01000055.1:447-689 GCF_003465685.1 Collinsella sp. AF04-24 | reverse complement strand
GTCATGCCGTCGTAGCCGGCGTCCACCCACCTGTAGACGGTGGAGGCGCTGAGCCCGGGGGTCGTCGCCGCTATCTGCTGCGGGGAGAGCCCGCGCGCGAGCCCGTCCCTGATGGCCGCGAGCTTGGCGGCGGCGCCCTCCTCGGTCTCGTCGATCCCGGACCTGCTCGCCGAGAGCTCGGCGTCGGCCGCCTCCTGCGCCCTCCTGGCGCTGTAGAGCACCCTGGGCCTCCTCGAGCAGCC
>NZ_QSBK01000055.1:0-437 GCF_003465685.1 Collinsella sp. AF04-24 | reverse complement strand
GGCGCTGTAGAGCACCCTGGGCCTCCTCGAGCAGCCGTAGCCCCTCCTGTGCGAGCAGCCGTTGCAGCACCTCGGCCACGCGGAGAGCCTGGGGCAGGCCCCCGAGAGGTCCGCGGGCGCGGGCTCGCCGTAGCGCGAGCGCGGCGCGGTGACGTAGCGGTGCGCCGCAACCTCCCTGGTCACGGTCGAGGGCGACCTGCCGAGCTCCGCGGCGATATCGCGGGCGCTGCGGTTGCGGTCGAGCATCCTCTCGACCGTGTTCCTCTCGTGCCTCGTGAGCCTCCCGTACGACCTCCCGGACGGCTTGGGTCTGGACATGCCGGCCTCCCTCCATCGCGGGCCGGGGGATTCCGGCCCCTCTGGGGTTGCCTACCCGGATTCGCGACTCAGGACTCAGCGCAACGCGTTGCGCTGAGTCCTGAGGCTGTTGCAATGAA
>NZ_QSBK01000054.1:0-820 GCF_003465685.1 Collinsella sp. AF04-24 | reverse complement strand
CTCGGAGAGGACGCCTGCGCCGCGGCCTGGGAGATGGACACCGTCGAGGGCTCCAGGGGCGACTCCGCCAGGCTCCTCACGCTCCTGCACCGCCCGAGCCGCTTCCAGCTGGCCCTGCCGCTGCCGGACGGCACGTGCGCCTCGGTCCTGGCGGCGCTCTCCTCCCTGCGCGGGGTCCTCGGCGAGGACGGCGCGAGGCGCGCCTTCGGCGCCGTGCTCACCGACAACGGGAGCGAGTTCGCCGACGAGGGCGCCATCGCGGCGCTGATCGGCGAGCGGGACGGCGAGACCAGGCTCTTCTACTGCGACCCCCGGCAGAGCCAGCAGAAGGGCGCGTGCGAGAAGAACCACGTGGAGATCAGGAAGCTGCTGCCCAAGGGCGCCGGGGCCAGGTTCGACCGGCTGACGGCGGCGGACTGCGCGCTGCTCATGTCGCAGGTGAACTCCGAGCCGAGGGGGGCGCTCGGGTTCCTGACGCCGGCGCGCGTGCTGCGGATGGCCCTCGGGGAGGACGCCTCCGCCCTCATGGACGCGTTCGGGATAGAGGAGCTGGCGCCCGGCGAGCTCGACCTCACGCCCGGCTGCATCGACAGGGCCAGGGCCGCGAGGGGCGAGGGGCCGCTGGCGGGATAGGCGGCGGGCCGGGACATGGGCCGGAGGGCCCGTTGCGCTGAGTCCGGAACGGCTGCGCGGCGGGCTGGCGGAGCATGCGGCGGCGGCATGGGGGCACCGGCCTCCATAGCCTCTCCACCTGCGGAGACGATGCGACGGCCAGGTGCCGGGAGCTATTCCCGCGTTGCGCTAGCTGCGGAAACGCGGG
>NZ_QSBK01000053.1:0-840 GCF_003465685.1 Collinsella sp. AF04-24 | reverse complement strand
CTACTCGTGGATGCGGGTACCGGAGAGGCCGGCCATGGTCTCGGCGGCCTTGTCCAGAGCGCCGATGATGCAGGTGCGGCCCTTGCGGGAGCGGGCGAACTTGATGGCAGCGCGGACCTTGGGCTCCATGGAACCCTTGCCGAACTGACCCTCGTCGGCCAGGCGCTCGGCCTCGTCGGCGGTGATGTCCTCGAGCTCCTCCTGGTTGGGCTTGCCGAAGTTGATGGCGACATGCTCAACGGCGGTCAGCAGGAACAGAACGTCAGCGTCGCAGTCCTCGGCCAGCAGCTCGCCGCCCAGGTCCTTGTCGATGACGGCGGGAACGCCCTTGTAGCAGCCCTTGTTCTCGTAGTCGCGGACGACGGGGATGCCGCCGCCACCGCAGGCGATGACGATGAACTCGTTGTCGAGCAGGTTGAGGATGGAGTCGGCCTCGACGATCTTCTTGGGATCGGGGGAAGCGACGACGCGACGCCAGCCGCGGCCGGAATCCTCGACGAAGACCTTGGAGGGGTCCTCGGCCATGAACTCCTTGGCCTGCTCCTCGGTGTAGAAGGGGCCGATCGGCTTGGTCGGGTTCTTGAACGCGGGATCGTCGGGATCGCACTCGATCTGGGTGACGACGGTGGCGGCGTGCCAACGCTTATAGCGCTTGTGCATCTCGCGGCCAATGCCCTGCTGCAGGTGATAGCCGATGTAGCCCTGGGACATGGCGCCGCACTCGGGCAGCGGCATCTCGGGGGTGCCGATGGCGTCGTGGGCAGCGGCGAAGGCGTTCTGGATCATGCCGACCTGCGGGCCGTTGCCGTGGGTGATGATGATCTCGTTGCCCTGCTCGAT
>NZ_QSBK01000052.1:320-858 GCF_003465685.1 Collinsella sp. AF04-24 | reverse complement strand
CCGCACTCGCCCCGCAGGTCGCACGCCGCGTTCCTCGCCCTCGGCGAGGACGCGTGCGCCGCCGCCTGGGAGATGGACACCGTCGAGGGCTCGCGGGAGGACAGCGCCTGCCTGCTCACGCTGCTGCACCGCCCCAGCAGGCTGCAGCTCGCGCTGCCGCTCGCGGCGAAGGACGCCGAGAGCGTGGCGGCGGCGCTCGGGGGCGTGCGCTCGGTGCTGGGCGCCGGCGGGGCGCGCCGCGTGTTCCGCGCCGTCCTCACCGACAACGGCGCCGAGTTCTCCGACGAGGGCGCGATCGCCGCGCTGATCGGCGAGGGGCCGGGCGAGACGAGGCTGTTCTACTGCGACCCCCGGCGCAGCGACCAGAAGGGCGCCTGCGAGCGCAACCACGTCGAGATCAGGAAGCTGCTGCCCAAGGGCCGCGGCATCAGGTTCGACCGGCTGGCCCCGGCCGACCTTGCGCTGGCGATGTCGCACGTGAACTCCGAGCCCCGCGGCGCGCTCGGCTTCGCGACGCCCGCCCGCGCCTTCCGGGCGA
>NZ_QSBK01000052.1:0-310 GCF_003465685.1 Collinsella sp. AF04-24 | reverse complement strand
GCGCTCGGCTTCGCGACGCCCGCCCGCGCCTTCCGGGCGATGCTCGGCGACGACGCGGCGGCGCTGCTGGATGCGTACGGCATCGAGGACGTGCCCGTCGACGGGCTCGACCTGACGCCGGGGCTCATCGCGCGGGCGCGCGCAGAGAGGGGCGATGCCCCGCTGTCCTAGCCTGAAAGGGAAAAACGGAATAGACGGAACCGACCGTTCGGCTGGGTCTGGGAGGAGGTGCCGGGCGGCGGGCGGAGCATGGCCACCGGACCCATCGAAACACATCTCCACCGTTCCTTCAACTGGGAAAATGCCGACC
>NZ_QSBK01000051.1:244-932 GCF_003465685.1 Collinsella sp. AF04-24 | reverse complement strand
GCGGAAACGCGGGACCCGTTCAGGCTGTTGCGTTGAGATTGAAAATCAACCTCACTGCACCTCCCTTGATTGGCAACTTCATCCGAACACTTCCCACATTCATCCGCACATGTGCGGGTGAATGTGGGAATCCGATACCCTGAGGGCCGGACCGGCCGGCCCCGGGAGATCGGAGGACGGCATGTCCGGAAAGAGGAAGAAGGGGGCCGGGAAGGCGGCCCCGAGGGCCTACGGCAGGCTCACCAGGCACGAGCGGAACACGGTCCAGAGGATGCTGGAGCGAGGGGCCTCGTGCAGGCAGATCGCGAGGGAGCTGGGCAGGTCGCCCTCGACGGTGAGCGCCGAGGTGGCGTCGCACAGGTTCGTGACCGCGCCGAGGGAGAGGCGCGGCGAGCGCGTGGACGCCTCCGCCGACCTGTCCGCGGCATGCATGCCCGCGCCTGGCCGCGTGGCCGCGATGCTGCAACGGGTGCGGGCGGTACCGCGCGGCCGGCTGCAAGCGCCGCCCGCACGTCTTCTACGAGGCCCGCGCCGCGCAGCTGTGCGCGGACTCGGTCCTCGTCTCGTCGAGGCGCGGGATAGACGCCGACGAGCCCGCCGCGGCCGCGGCGCTCGCCCTCATCCGCGACGGCCTGGGCCGTGGGCTGTCGCCCGAGCAGCTGTCCGCCCGCAACGGCGGGCCCGTGGA
>NZ_QSBK01000051.1:0-234 GCF_003465685.1 Collinsella sp. AF04-24 | reverse complement strand
CATCAGGGACGGGCTCGCGCGCGGGCTCTCCCCGCAGCAGATAGCGGCGACGACCCCCGGGCTCAGCGCCTCCACCGTCTACAGGTGGGTGGACGCCGGCTACGACGGCATGACCAACATGGAGCTCAGGCGCAAGGTCGGCTACAGGCCCAGGTCGCACCGGGCCCCGAAGAGGGCGACGCCGCACTCGCCCCGCAGGTCGCACGCCGCGTTCCTCGCCCTCGGCGAGGACGC
>NZ_QSBK01000050.1:0-1017 GCF_003465685.1 Collinsella sp. AF04-24 | reverse complement strand
GTACCGCCTCGCGGTGACATCGTTTTTATGTCAACCTTGGTCTAACAGAGCCAAATGTTATGTGTGAGCTCCTGCTTTGCTTGGTCTTCTTGATAATTCTGGAAAAGATACAAAGCCTTTCAAAATGGAAGAGGTACATCGCAGAAACTGCTCTGATTGTTTTGACAGCACTGGCAGCTGAATACACTAAACTAGATGGCGGTGTGTATGGCATTCTGCTTGTGGCTGCATTCTATTTATTCCACGACAGCAAGGCCAAGATGTTCTTTGCTGCAGTATGCGCAGTGCTCCTTTCGTCATGCCATATAGTTGGCGGCGGATTTGAGTTTGCTACAGCTAATATATTTAATCCTGATGTTGCTGCCGCGGTCGTTTCGTTGCTGCTTATCAATCTTTATAATGGCAAGCGAGGGCTGAAGCTCAAATATTTCTTCTACATTTTCTATCCGGCTCATCTTGCTCTGCTTTATGGTGTCTCACTTATTGTTTTGAACTGTCTTTAAAAACTCTCAAACAAGTCTCTGAAAGCAGAACTAAATTGACCCTAAGACTGCTTGTGAATTTCCGGAAGACCTGTGAGATACGAGGATAGACAACGAGGGCTGTAGAAAGATGCTTCGAAAGCATGAATGGCAGCGAGAAAATGAGTTCGGAAGAACCCCTCTGGATGCTCCAGCATAGAATAGAAAGCGATCGGCTCCGGCTGGTCGCTTTTTTGTTACCGATGCACGGTTCGAACCCGAACTTCTATATATAGGAACGCTTGGCGAACAAAACCTGCCTTTTACCGACGGGAAACAAATAACCGATGCTTTTGGAGTAAAGTGGCGCTCCAGAGATGACCGATGCCTCAACATCTATAAACCAGCTGGTCACCGCCAATATCAGAAGCTGATGCTTCAGTTATAACCTCAGTGACGTGACTGAGGGACCTATTCATTTGTGAACAAAATATGGAGTGCGCGATTCCCGCCCCCGGCGCCCCTCCGGTCTGGCAATATATCTCCTTGCCGCGCG